>PWUO01000176.1 GCA_003562555.1 Dehalococcoidia bacterium | reverse complement strand
CGTGCGACCTCGCTGAAGACAGCAGTGCGTCTATCTACGCAGTGTACGTCATCGAAGTGGAAAGAAGTCTGCCACTCGACGCCTCGCTTGACGATCAGTCGGCCAGGGCCGAGGAGATACTCTCCAGGGCCGAGGAACTTGCCAGCCAGTATGGCTACGAGATTGACACCGGCCTTCTTCAGGCGCGTGAGGCTGGTTCGGCGATTGTCGATGAAGCCAAGCAGGGTGGCGCTGATCTCATCGTTATGGGGGTGGGATACCGCCGGAGGCTGGGTATGTTCGACATGGGCAACACGACGTCTCATGTGTTGAAGGAAGCTCCGTGCCACGTTGTTCTGTATCGCGCGGCAGCGGCGCCCGGGGAGAAGGCGTGAACGCGTTTATAATGGGTAGTGGCAGGGTAGCGACAGAACTGGCCACTCTGCTCGACCAGGAGGGCCATTCGGTCACGGTTATGGATCCGGAGCCCTCTCAGTTCGATCGCCTGCCACCGTCTTTTGGTGGGAACACCGTCGTGGGAGATGCGACCGACGAGGAAGTATTGCGGAAGGCCGGACTCCAGTCAGCGGATGCGTTCATCGCGCTGACACGTGATGATGATCGCAATGCGATGGCTGCCCAGATCGCCAAGCACGTCTTTGGAGTTCGAAAAGTGATCTGCCGCATCTACGACCCACCGCGCGAGCAGTTCTACAAGACCCTTGGCTTGGAGGCCATCAGTCCGATTATGGTCTTCGCCAGGCTTGTGAAGGGCCGCTTGGAGGAGTGAATTCGTGTACGTGGTAATCGTTGGTGGTGGCGAGGTAGGATTCTATCTGTCCAGGGAATTCATTCAGAACGGTCACGAAGTTCTCATAATCGAGACTGATGCCAGGCAGCGCGAGCGTCTTGAGGAAGAACTCGGCGGGGTCACGCTCGTCGGCGAGGGCTGCAGGATCAAGTGCCTTGACGAAGCGGGTGTCTCCCGTGCCGACGTATTCATAGCAGCTACTGAGGCGGACGAGCGCAATCTGGCCGCATGCCAACTCGCGAAGCTCAAGTACAACGTTCCGCGTGTGGTAGCGAAGCTGAACAATCCCCGGAATCGCAATGTCTTTCGCAAACTCGGCATCGAACACACCGTCGATGTTGCGGCTCTCGTTCTGGAGAACCTCAAGACGCAGATACCTGTCTTTCCTCTCGTTCGTCTCCTCTCTCTTGAGGAAGAGGGCATGGAAGTGATGCAGGTCAGGGTGACTGAGGAGTCTCCGCTTAGCGACAAGAAGGTTGGCGAGACCGCGTTGTCGTTCTTGTCGGAATCGGCCTGCCTCGTCAGGACCGGAAGCGGTCCACAGGTGGTCAGCGACTCGACCAGGCTACAGGCAGGCGACACACTCATCTGTGTGGTGCCTCAGGATCGAGTGGACAAACTGGTTGCCGAGGTGGGTGGGCCAGTGTCGCTTCCGGAGAGCAGGGAGTAATCTCCCGTCTCTATGTGAAGGCTACGTGCCCGCTGACGCGTCGCTCAGATGCTCGAGCGCATCCCGCAATCGCCGATACATCGATGGCAGGCTTTCCGACATCACCCGCGTATTGGAGAGCACAGGCATGAAGTTTGTGTCACCGAGCCATCGGGGCACGATATGCGTGTGAAGGTGCTGATCGAATCCTGCTCCAGCCACCCGACCAAGATTCAATCCGATGTTAAATCCGTCCGGCTTTCCAATGTGTGTCAGCAGCGCAACTCCAAGTTTGACCATGTCCTGGTGCTCAACGCCCTCTTCGGTCGTTATTGAATTGAGATCTGCGGTGTGCTGGTAGGGCGCTACCATGAGATGCCCGGGGCTGTACGGGAAGGCGTTCATCATGACGAAGTTCCATCTTCCCCGGTGCAGTACCAGCGCCGACTCATCATCGTCACGTGCAGGTGCGGTACATAAGACGCACTCCATTTCTCGAGCGTGGCGTATGTATTCGATGCGCCACGGAGCCCACAGACGGCTCATGCGCTCGACAGATGCTGTGTGTTCGTCCATAGTATCTGGCCCTAGTCCAGGTAGTCCTTGAGTTTTCGGCTTCGACTCGGGTGTCGCAGCTTGCGAAGCGCCTTGGCCTCTATCTGGCGTATGCGCTCGCGGGTTACATTGAACTCCTGTCCCACCTCCTCGAGGGTACGGGCATGCCCGTCCTTCAGCCCGAAACGGAGCTGGAGGACTCGCTTCTCCCTCGGGGTGAGCTCGTCGAGCACCCTGTCGAGCTGCTCCTTCAGGAGCTCCTGCGTGGCCACCTCGGCTGGTGCAGGGCTTGTGTGGTCCTCCACGAAATCTCCAAGCCGTGTGTCTCCATCCTCCCCGATCGGTGTCTCAAGTGATATGGGTTCGTGGTGGAACAGGTCCATCACCTCTTCCACCCGGTCCGAGGCCATATTGAGCCGCAGCCCAATCTCTTCGTAGCTGGGCTCGCGCTTGAGCTCCTGGCTTAGTTGCCGCGTAGTTCGCAACAGGCGGTTCATGGTCTCCACCATGTGGACTGGGATGCGGATGGTGCGCGCCTGATCGGCGATTGCCCTTGTGATGCCCTGCCGTATCCACCACGTCGCGTACGTGCTGAACTTGAAGCCTTTCCGGTGGCGGAACTTCTCGACGGCGCGCATCAGACCGATGTTGCCTTCCTGGATGAGGTCGAGGAGGGACATTCCGTGGCCGATGTACTTCTTCGCTATGCTCACCACAAGGCGCAGGTTGGCCTGTGTCAGGTGTCTCTCCGCCTGTAGTGCCGCGCATTTCACCTCCTCGTAGTGACGGCGAAACTCATCCTCGTACGGCTCGAACAGGGAGGTGAGTGACTCATCCGCGATGAGCTCGCGGAGTCGTTCGAGCGATTCGGTTGCGAGGAGCTCCGCCGCCCGTGCGGGCAGGACACTGCTGTTGACCGAGAGGCTCACGATGGCCTCATCGGCGGCGGGTGCTGCCCGGTTGGTGTGCTCCGCAACCGCTGCCACGAGTCCCGGCTTGATGTCGTTATCGATTGCTGCTCTCAGCTCTGCTACCTGTACGAGCTGTCCAATTGTCAGGCCTTCCTCGATGCCCAGTTGCTCTCTGAGGACCTCCAGTACTGGGTGCGACCTGATCACTCGTCCCATGACGTCCACCGTAAGATCCACCGCAGTAAGAGTGGTACGGCACTTCTTGAAGTAGGTCTCCTCCAGCTTCTCAAGGTGGCGTCCACGCTCTATCATCGTGGACAACACTCGTTCCTCCGCAGCGTTCAGCAGCGGGACCTGCCCGATCTCCCGCAGGTACATGCGCACGGAATCATCGATGACCTCATGATCCTCAAGGCTTATCGTCGCCTTGACATCGTCCGCCACGAGTGTGAGGCTCGGTTCATCAGTGGTCTCGCTGTCTGCGGGCATATCCGGCTCGTCGGTTTCCTCGTCGCCGTACCCGTCGGCAGCGGCATTGGTCGACTCGTCCTGAACCTCTGGTGCACTGCTGTCTCGAATCATTTCCATGCGTCAGCCTCGTTTCTCTCGACCCCTGCGGTTCTTCTGCAGGAATATCTCGTGCAATCTCGCATTTGAGGCGATGCCCGTTTGCTCAAGCGTCGCCAGTTCGGCGTCAAGTCCCTGCTCGTGTCTCTCGCGCTGCAGCGTCGTCTCGATCATGAACTGCTGGCGCTTCGCGTGGCGTTCCTGAAGGCGGAGGATGCATTCATCAAGGGCACGTTGCTGGGTTTCATTGTCACTGGGTATACCTGGGGGGAATGATCTTGACAACAGGAAGTCTAGATGCTCGACGAGGGGGGCGTCAAGTGACGCGCGCACCTGGTCCGGGTCTTGTGATGAACACCATGCCTCGTAGATCTGCCGGTTCTCGGTGGTCTCGAAGTGCTCGTGTTCGAGCCCGGCGGTGCACTCTCGGAGTGCCGGGTCGGTGAAGAGCAGAGCCAGACAGTATTCCTCGATTCTGTTAGTCCCTGCACGCTCCCTGGGCCTCGCGCTCGCGTCTTGCTTCTTGCGACCCGCGGTGCCCCGGTCTCGTGTCCTTTCGGTGCTGGCCATCTCAATCATGAGGTCGCGCTCAGGAATCTCCAGAGCACGACTCAGCCTCGTGTAGAACCGGGAACGTTCCATCGAGTCCTCGAGCTCTCCAATAATCGGTTCGCATGCTGCGATAAGCTCCCGTTTTCCCCGGGCTGAAGCGGTGTCAGCGGAGCGCACGAGCGTGTCCACATAGAAGTCTACGTAGGGAACGGCGCTGGCCACCATTTGTGCCCACGAATCGGGAGAGTCAGAGATGATCTTGTCCGGATCCTCTCCCGGCGGGAGCACGAT
>PWUO01000041.1 GCA_003562555.1 Dehalococcoidia bacterium | reverse complement strand
TGATAAGGCAGCATCATGGAGTTTCCTGAATGCCGTAGGCTAAGGTCGCGTGATCATATCATCGGCCGGACGCTCATACCCGTCTGCTCGAGAACCGCGTTCCCGCCTGGATCCCGACCACCTCTCCATGCGCCGATCGGGCGCTGCATCCTGTCTGTGAATCACGCGGGAAAATGCGGGACGTACTCAGCTCGAAGCGTTCTGTGGATCACACTCGTGAACAATGGACCCGTTTGCGGCCGAGGCACGGTGCGCCAACGCCCACAGATTGAGACCGACCGCTGATGTCGCTATACTATTACTCGAATGATCACGTACGCTGACATTGAGAACATGTCCCGTGAGGAAAAGCTCCGCGCCATGGAACTGCTCTGGCAAGAGATCTCAGAAGTGGACCCCGCCCCCGAATCACCTGGATGGCACGGAGAAGTTCTCGAGCAGACTCGATCGCGAGTCTCAAGCGGTACTGAGCAGGCCGTGGATTGGGACGAGGCGAAGCGTCGGCTGCGACGTCCGGGCTGATGACGCTGAATGTTTTTGAGTCTGCGGTTGATGATCTTGAGCGCGGCAGGCGGTTCTACTCACGTCACGGGCAGGGAGTCGGTGACTACTTCCTGGACTCGCTCTAGGGTTTTCGGCCTGCGACAGAACCCTGAGTCCGTTCGCGACTACCTGAAGCCCGAGGACCAGCCCGAGCAGGAGTAGCAGGCACACGCATCTGCTCGATGGCCCAGTGGGTCACAGTTGGGGCCCGGCAGTTCTACGTCACGATCGTCTTGATACCGATGCCACGCAAGAGAGCGCACAGCTCTGAAGTCTCTCCAGAGGCGGGGCTGACTACAGAATCGGCAGTCGGCGGATTCTGACGAGGTCGTTCGTCACCGTTAAAATGCAGCCATCATCGATCTCGTGTCTGTAGTCTCGAAGGAGCTCCAGGAGCTGTGAGGCGATGACAGAGGGTCGCACGCCGGTAGTCTTGCGGAACAGAACGAATGATGGGCGCACCGATGCGCGAAGAGCAAACTGCGCTCCGAAGTCAGTGTCTGCTGGAAATGGTAACCTGAAATGACCACCTCGTGGCAAACAAGAATGACCAGGTGGTGCAAAGAATAAGCCCTCCGGCTACTGTCGCAGGTGAGAACAAACCGCAGCAACCAGGAGGGCACTACAAGGTGGTTACCATGAGTGTGTACCGAGTGGGCGATTACCGGATTCTCTGTCAGATTCTAGACGCAGAACTGGTGATTGTGTGGTGACTATCCGTCACAGGAAAGACGTGTAGCGAGACTGAGTTGGACGGTACACTTGATCCTTGGCGAACCTCCGCGTCCGAACGACCTGCCGACGGTGGCGTGTTCCCGTCATCGAGAACAATGCACGCATCCGGGACAACCGTGAGCAGCCGGGGCACACGACGACAGATCTCGGTAGAAGCAATAGCACCTATGCGATCGGACCGACTGTGGGGATTGACATCTCCTCCGAATGGGAATGGTAATTGTATCGCATGGAGTTTGAGTTCGATCCGAACAGGAGTACCGTGAGTTAGCACAAGCGTGGGATCGACTTCATCGAGGCGCGGGTCTGCGGCAGGATGTAGACGATGTTGGGCTGGGCCACGAGTTCTCCTTACCGGTCGGGTGCCGGTGCTACTCGCCAAGATCAACGATGGCGATCACCGGACCGCCGCCCTGCGGACCCTGGTGCATCGCGTCGACCGAAACGAACACGGCGGGGTCTCCGATCGCGGTCGCTGCGATACCGCCGACCGCGGCCTTCACGTGGCGGTGCCAGGAAACGTCGGAGTCATCGAGCATGATCTGGCGGCGACCACGCAGCAGCGCACGGCGATCGGCCTCGCACTTCATGAAGCAGTTCACGACACGGTCGCCCAGATCTGACGCACGCGGCCGTTCGGGAAGGTCGAGTCCGGCATCGCGGATCGCGTCGTAGATCCCGTCGATGTCGAGCGCGTCCTTCATGATGCTGTGCCCGATTCGGTAGCGCCCACCGGCCCCATCCACGTTGCCCATCAGAACGATCTGAGCGCGGTCGAGCTCGACACCCGACGAGCACGACGCAACCGAAGAGTAGAGATCGAGGTTACGGCAGACGTCTTCGGGCTTCGGGTCTTTCACCTCGCCCAGGGCGACGGCAATCCCGAGCCCGGTGGTTCCGTTGGACACGCCCATCGACTCGTGAACCTCGCACGCCACGGTCTTGCCCCGGCTCTCTGCATCCTGCACCGCGTCCACAGTCAGCAGCGGCGTTTTCGTCTGGACGTAGTGCACGTCTTTTGGATCGGTGATGCCGGCGGCATCCATCGCCTTCTTCACGCCGATGGCAACCTTCTCAACCATCGAAAGGCGTCCTATATCCTCCGGCAGGATCTGCGGGCTCATAGCCTGGCCGACCACCAGCCGGGACCTCCCGGGGGTGCCCTTCGTGGCGGTACGCGCGAAGATCGTCGCGTGCGGCGTGATGACGCCGTCACAACCGCCCGACCAGACCAGCGGCACTTCCGCAATCCTTTCCTTGGAGCGCGTGCCGTGCTTGAGAAGCATCTCGCGAAACGCCCGATCGGCAAGGATGCGGGTGAAGTCGTTGACACCACCGTTGCCTTCGGTCTTGCCGATGACGGCGATTACCTCATCGGCCTTGAACTCTCCCTTTCGGATGCACTCCTCAAGACCCGATGCATCGGTCACGCTCTTCAGTACTACCTTCGCTACCTGAATGGCCACTCTGTCCTCCCGTGCAGTTCACAGTAGGCGAAGCTTCGCCTTGCTGCAAGTGGTACAGGCCCGGCGCCTGTCGGAGCAGTTCATCGGAGGCGCGCTGGAGGAGACCTTCCCGGGAGAGCGCGAGAAGTGGTTCATCGCGACGAAGTTCGGCCACCGGTTCACGGGACTCTTCGAACGCGACCAGATCTGGGACGCCGACGGCGTGGCGCGCCAGCTTGAGGAATCGCTTCGCGCCCTGCGGACCGACTACGTCGATCTGCTCCAGTTCCGCTCGCGCGGCAACGACGTCTTCGACAACCCGGCGCTCTGAGAGTGCTCAAGGCATTGAGCCTGCTTTACCTGGCCGTTGAACCATGGTACCGTTCTGCGGAGGCTCACTTTGGCGCAGGACCGGATAGACAGCAGTATCTCAGCCACGGCTTCCGCGCGGGAGTTGTCGATTCGGGTCACCAAGGCTTCCCCGCAGGAATGTGACGCTACGATATCACTGTCAGGGTGTCTCGATGCTCAGACTGCCGACATGCTCCACCTGGAAGTGACACGGTGCGTTCACGGTGGCATCAAAAACTTCATCTTTGATCTACCCGCCTTGCTGTATCTGTCATCGAGCGGAATCGACTGGTTCACGCACGCGCTCAAGCTGGTTCGGCCTCGCGGGGGTGATGTGATTCTCGCCGGCGCAACGGAGCGTGTCCGTGGCGTGATTTCAATGTACGGCTTCGAGTCAACGTTCCGGGCCGTCGCCGATGTCGACGCAGCATTCCAAGTATTGCCAAGACTACGCGATCGGAGTTCTCCTGACTCTCCCTTCCGCGCATCGTGGGCAAGTTGCGGGCAGGATCTAACTGTATCGAATCCGGAACCGTTGACTTGCGGCGGACGCGGTGTACCACTGAGGATACGAGTGCCCTTCGGCAATCGCTCCCTACAGCCGCTCGGAAAGCGAGCTCGAGTTGTCGGCTGTCCGAGCGCAAACGGGGAAGCTGGTACGCCATCGCGGGCACTGTGCCATGATTCGTCGGTGTGTGCAATCGTGCCGAAGCGCTCCGAGTTCGCCGCGGGAATCCAGTACCATCGATGCGAAAATTGCACACGCGTGAATGCCCTTTCGGGGCAGAAGGATGCGATAATGGAGTCGTGAATCTATCTGAGCGAGGTCTGTTTTCACTCAGTGGACGGT
Source organism: Dehalococcoidia bacterium (assembly GCA_003562555.1). Taxonomy (GTDB): domain Bacteria; phylum Chloroflexota; class Dehalococcoidia; order GIF9; family AB-539-J10; genus SKVJ01. The sequence continues at coordinate 413 of PWUO01000041.1, read as the reverse complement.
ACGAGCAGAGGATCTGGCGCTCGGCGCGTGGGTCTATGGACAGGAGCCACACCTGATGATGGGACGCCGTCGCTCGACGCTGTCCGGAAGGCGGGCCAGACTGTCAGTCGTGGTGTTCGCCAGTCTGCTCGTTCTGCTGATCGCCGGCTTTCTGGCGCTCGGCCTGTCGGCGTCCGGAACGATTCGGCAGGCTAATCATCTTGTCGTGCGCAGCGCTGCGCAGGCCGCAGACATGCGGCTCAGCGCGACCGTCTCTGCGTTCCAGCAGCTGCTCAGCACATCGGACTCGCTCAATCAGTTCTACTCAGATCGAACGAATGACCCTTGCCTGGCAAAGAAGGCCCACGATGCGCTGCGAAGATTCGTGAGTGGAGACGATCTGGTGCATTCAATGTATCTGGTCCGGTTTGCCG
>PWUO01000259.1 GCA_003562555.1 Dehalococcoidia bacterium | reverse complement strand
GGGTAAATACTGCCCTGGTGGGGAGGGATGAAATGCGACTGGAAAATGAAAAGGAACAAATCTATATTTATTTACCTGTTTCCTAAACTTATTTGTGAATGATGACACAAGGCCTGTTCTTATGGTTTTAGGCTGATAATGAGTGGGTCATTTTTATCCAGTAAATGCTTACAAGCTGGCCCTCCTGCATTGTTTGAGCTGAATAAAAACGAAAGGGTGGTAGAAATGTCTGGAAGTTTAAAAATCCTGCCGGTGAAAACCGGAGAGACAGTTTTACGTTTATGGTTTTTGGTGATTATTTTTCTCCTCATTTTCTTTTTGTTACCGGGGTACTCGCCACCAGTTTTAGGGGAGCCACAGACAGAAGCACACTCTATCGAGCCTGCCTCTCCAGTTGGTGCCGATATTTTCATCGAAAGTTTGACCGTGGAACCGCGAGGATTTTATTATTGGACTGAAAGCAGGACTGCTACGATTGTAATCAAAAACCGAGGGAATGCATCCTCAAGCGGGTTCTGGCTTGATTTTTATAAAAATATCGATAACAAGCCTACTCCGGGTATGATTGGAGACATTAATTACTGGATTAATTCACTGCCTGCCGGTGCAACGTTCACATTAACTATCCATTTTCCCATGCCATTAAACATGCATTGGAAAGCCTGGGCGCAGGCGCAAACCACGCAAACCAGGAATGGCGAGCACCCTGTCTATGGCCCCTACCAGTATGATCGTAGTTATCTTAATTTGACGGGTGACCCTGAAATCGTCATCGACAGCCTGACCGTGGCTCCTAGCACATCGTCACTTGGCGACGAGCTGACCGCTACGATCGTCGTCAGGAATATTGGATACGAAACAACTTATAATAGTAGTTTTTCGGTTGATTTTTATCCAGATCGAGCCACTGCTCCACCAACGTGGGCAAGTGGCATAGCTACATCAATTGAAGCTGGCTTTGCTCCCGGCGCTTATGAGATTATAGTTTTTAAATTCACTCCCACTAGTGTAGGCAATAAACAAGCCTGGGCCCAGGCAGATAGAAATGATCAGGTTTCCGGCCCTGTTGTAGCGGGTCCTTTTAATTATTTTGTTGATGATGTTGCTAATGATTATGTGGACTTGGTCATCGAAAGTATGACTGTTGAGCCTTCCTCGTCGGAACTGGGTACTGAACTTAGTGCTACAGTAACTATGAAGAATAATGGGAACATGGCGTCCGCTGAATTTACACTCCATTTATATTTTAACAGAGAAACAGCACCTGTTCCGGGTGAATTTGGTGACATGGGGCTAATTATACCTCCTATAGATCCAGGTGATGATTACATTTGCACCTTTACCTTCACACCACCAGCAACTGGGTCTTATAAGGCTTGGGCACAGGCTGCATACTTAGCAGTTATCGGTGGTTTTCATTCTGTATACGGCCCTGTTTATTACGAAGTTGTTGACTCTGTTGATGACTTTGTTAACTTAGTCATGGTGGATATGTATATTGATCCTTTTATGTCAGAACCAGCTACTGAGCTTACTGCTACGATAGATTTGAAGAATGAGGGAAATACCACGTCTGACGGTTTTTATCTAGATTTTTATTATGACAAAAATATCCCCCCTGATCCAGGTGAAGAAGGCGATGACTGGAGATATATTTTTCCTCTAGCACCAGGTGAAACTCGCACTGAAACCTTCACCTTTACTCAGGCAGAGGCTGGAACGTACCAGGCCTTGGCACGAGCTCAAACCATACAAACCGCAAGTGGGGATTACCCAATCTTAGATTTTGTTTATTATGTTGTTGAAGATTTTGACGGGCACTTGATCCACAGGATTAACTTTGATCCGACTTGGCCTGACGAACTTGAATACGGGGATAATGTTAGTTTTAACTTCGAATACACTACGACCAACCCGGGTGAAGTCTATATTTGGGCTACTGCTATGAGCGGGGGGATTGAAGCACCAAACCAGCTGAGCACTTATAGCAGCTTTCCATCCGGTACAGATATTGGAAGTGGCAGCTTCAGAATTCAAGATGTAGGTCAAACCGAGGACCTGGTTATAGACGGAGTAAAGTTTGAAATGCACTGCGCAGAAACACTCGATGGCCCAGAAGGATTAGATTCTTTACTCTATGAGGTTGTAGTTGACGTTGATTATACCTATGTTTATCCCGATTCGGATATTGAACTGCCTGCCACGCCAAGCTTAACCTCGCCGGTGCATGGTCAAATTGTCGACGGTTCCTCGGTTATGCTTAATTGGGAAACTGCTGAGGGAGCGACTCATTATGCGGTTTGGATATATAACCTTAGTAAGGATGAAATGGTGATCCTTACTGCTCCAATAGAAGAAACTTTTTATACTCATGAAGGGTTTGCTGATGATGGGGATATTTATGCCTGGTCTGTTGTGGCGAGCAATATAGATGATCAAACCTGGGGTGATTTTGCTATACCGATAGCGTTTATAAATGGCTCCGATGCAGACCTGCTTCCACCGACCTTAACCTCGCCGAGTCACCTTGGAACTGTTTCTGAGATAATTGTTTTATTACAATGGGAAGCGTCACCGGGTGCTGATATTTATACTATTCTGGTAGCTGATCTTGATACCGGGGAATATCTAGATGGATATGATGGCACACAATTCTTTACAGGTACCTATCATGTGGTAGAGGGGTTAAGTGGTGGAGGAACTACCTATTTCTGGTCTGTTTCAGCAGCAGATAGCAGCACTCCCGGGTCATGGAGTGCTTATGCTTTCCCCTGGCTGTTTACAAGTGAATAGGTTTTACCGGGGCCTTAAAGCTCCCTTATAAAGTTCAATTGATATAAGTATTTTCAGGCAAATAAAAAGGGATACGTTATTTAGTATCCCTCTTTATATTCAAGGTCAGCCTTGGCTAATATTTTATGTAAAAAGTATTTTTTTGAAGGAATTCTAAAAAAAGAATTGAATAATTATAGCAAGCGTTTTGAAAAATTTATCCATTTCCTGTTATTTATTTCTAGATCAGTTTTAAGGTTGAATGGCAGTTTGCGGAGGTGAGTTAAGGAACAGTACAGTTATAATTGCGCTTTAAATAATTTAGATTGTTAAAAGCGGAGGTAAGTCAGATGTGTAAGCCAAAGTTTATAGTTATATTCTGTATCATCGCTTTATTAATGTTTTTAATACCCGGTCAGGTTTTGGCAGAAACTGAAATTGTTTTCTTAGAAGAAAGTATAATGCAGGTTCCTCAAGAGGTCTTGGAAGAAATTTATATTTCCGAATCGATTTCCATTCAGCAATTTCATGAACAAATTGAGTGGCAAATATTTGCCCTGGTTAACCAGGAGCGGCAGAGCTTGGGTAAGCCAGCACTGCAAATGGATAGTGTGTTGAGGGATATTTCTCGCAGCCATAGCAAGGATTATGGAGACAATAATCTTGAGGCATTGTATCCTGATGATGATCCCAGGCTGGGCCATTATTCTCCTAATACCGGATGGCCGATAGATCGTATTGCCAGTCGCGGCTATACTTTTGGTGTTCATTATACTGCTTATGCTGAAAACTATTATTCAAATTCTGGGTTTAGCGATCCAGGCGCTGTTGCATTTAATGGCTGGATGAATTCTGAAGGTCACAGAAATAACATTCGTGATGTGAATAATCATGGTTTCAACTACACGGGTATCGGTGTGTATAGGGCCAGTAATGGAGGATACTATTTCACCCAAAAGTTTGTTACGGCTCCCAGTCCTCTTTCGAACGTTATAACACCACCGACTGCTCCACCACCAACAACGGCCCCAGCTATTCCTACATTATTATCACCGGCGAACGGTTCAAGTGTTACAGGATCAGGAACAGAAAGCAGAATTACCTTCCAGTGGAATGCCTCTTCCGGGGCGGACCGTTACCAGATGCGCCTACGTGCTGTTGGAGCTACCACTTGGCAAACTTCCCCAAGCATATTTGATACACATACAATTGCAAATAATTTTCCAAATGATGGCAGGCAATACGATTGGGCTGTCCGGGCCGGTAATAATTCGGGGCAGTGGAGCAACTGGTCATCAACATGGAGATTTACTAACGGTTCTGGTGCAACCCCATCACCACCACCCGAACCGCAGCCAGTATATCCTGCTAACGGGAGTACTATTTCCGGCACCAGCATAACTTTTAATTGGCAACCTTCTCCTGGAGCCACTTATTATATCATTAATGTTTGGCGACCGGATATTCATATGAAGTTTTGTTTTGAAGAGGTTCACAGCGGGACATCGCACACTTGCACGTATTTCCCCAATGACGGTACTGTATTTGAATGGTCTGTTGCTGCTGGCAATGCACACG
>PWUO01000193.1 GCA_003562555.1 Dehalococcoidia bacterium | reverse complement strand
CCCTTCCGGTCCAGAACTGAACTGGTCTCGTGACCTGCATCCGCCAGTGCCATCTCCAGTGTCTCTATCGGTAATAACGCACTTGCCAGGCAGTAACGGCTCTTAGAGCGCCCGTCGTCAAACCCGTCCAGCATTCTTCGCACAATAATTGCCCGCTTCTCCTGCTGCAGCAGAAACCGTTCCATGCCGAGATCCCTGATGAACTGCAGATTTGCGAGCATCAGCCGATGCGTTACAAACGAGTCGCTTTCGTCGATGTCCCCGAGACGTTCACACGGGAACTCCGTGCAATCAGCGCACGTCTCGAAACCTCGTTCACGCACCGCACACCGCGCGATTGCACACCACCGTCCTCGACCTCCCGAGACCGGAGGCGCGGTACAACCCGGGCACCCTTCGCCATCCCTGACGTGGTGCATCGGGCAGAGACAGCAGTCAATACCGCACACGCCTATTTGGGGGTGATGCTTACCCTGCATCATTCCTCCGACGCTGTCTGCGTTCGCTGCAATCGTACACCATAACGAGACCCGGCCGTACAAGGTCAGTTCCCACGTGTCCATCATGCCTTTACATCTCCATCGCACCCCATTACCATCGCCGAAGGCCGGGTGCCGCGTCGCGGCACCCGCCATGCGCCGTTGTTCGGCATACCCAGTAATCGTGAATTCGGGGAGGGAGCCGTGCGTCAGATGAAGACACGTGTCCTGGTGCTGATGTGCATCGCGATGCTCCTGGGCTACATGCCCTGGTACAGTTTTTCGGCAGTCGCAACCTATCTCGCCCAGGACTTCAACCTCGGCGCCGGACAGATGGGCATCATCCTGTCGGTATTCCAGGTGGGCTACGTCATCATAGTAGTCTTTACCGGCTGGCTCGCCGATCGTATTGGCCCTCGAAAGGTCGTCGCGTGGGCCACCCTCCTTGCCGCCATTTCGTCCACCGCATTTCTGTTCCTCGCACGCGACTTCACAAGCATCCTCGTTCTCAGGCTTGCCGTGGGACTCTCCTGCGGAGCCATCTACGCACCGGGAATGGCGTTCCTCTCGTCCTGGTTTGAGCCAAAGGAGAGAGGCAAAGCCATCGGCGCCTACACGGCCGCCCTCACGGCAGCATATGGCGGTGGCTATCTCGTCGCCGCACCACTCGCCGCTTCCTATGGCTGGCAGGCAGGGATGCTCGGGACATCGATCCCCGTCTTCATCGCCGCAATCATCATGTTCTTCCTCGTCCATGACAAACCGCAGGACCGGCAGCCAACAGAGGCCGCTGTCTCCGCGCCTGTCTCGATCATAGAGCCCTCCACCTACGGTGGCACCCGTCGCACGCTGCGCGCAGCTCAGATGCTGATTTCCCTCGCCTACATGGGACACATGTGGGAGCTCTACGCGTTCTGGGGATGGATCGGACCGTACTACGTGGCTAACGTCCTGCACGGGGGTTTCGCGGAAGCGCAGGCGGTCTCGATCGGCGGCGTGCTCTCTGCTCTCGTCATATTTGCCGGCGTGCCTGCGGTCTGGTTCATAGGCTCGATCTCGGACCGCATCGGGAGACTCAAGGCCATTATCATCGCGTCCCTCTGCAGCCTCATCGTGCAGTGCATCTTTGGGTTCCTGTTCGGACGGCCGCTTTCACTGGTGGTACTCATCGGACTCTGGCTCGGGTTCTGGACCATAGCCGATTCGGGCATCTACAAGGCAGGACTCACGGAGCTTGTGAGCGTACATCGAAGATCATTGGCCCTGGGGCTGCAGTCCGCCGCTGGATTCTCCCTCACGATAATATCTCCGATGGTCTTCGGCAATATACTCGAGTCGGTGAATACAAGGGGAGTGGATCCCACTGCAGCAACGAACTGGGGACTGCCGTTCCTCGTGCTTGGCGTGGGAGCACTGGTTGCGCCCCTCGCAACACTGGCTTTGCGACGCCTCCCTGAGGCTAAGCTGCTATCCCGACAACGGCACTAGCCAGTGATAGAGAAACCCCAGACAAGAACTGCCACCATCGCGACAGCGGCTACTATGAGAAGACCAATGCGTACTCTGCCGCCTTTTCCCCATAGCGCGCAGCAATCACACGGCTCAGAGTACGCCCCCGCGCCATCGAGGCCTGCACTTGCACTCACCTCACCCCCCGCTTGGCCACAATCCGCCGCCTCAGGCGCTGCGCCAATGGGTTCGGATTGACCATCCGGTCTAGCGAGTTCGTGAATGTTCACCTGGATTCCCCCTTCGTGCGCCAATGTGGCGCACGCTTGTTGAGAAATGCATCGGATCCTTCTGCAGGCTCACCCGCTGCGTAGAGTCGTTCTATCAACTCCGGCTCAGACGTGGAGACGTCGCCAAACCACGCCGGTGCAGACGCGTTTACCAGCTTCTTCGCCATACGCATAGCCAGTGGTCCACCTGATCTCATGCGGTCGACCATCTCATCAACCACCATCATCAGTGTCGTCGCAGACACAGTCATATTGGCGAGATTCATCTCCAACGCCTCTGCAGCAGCAAGCCGTCGCCGCATCAGGATAAGGTCTTTCGCGTTGGCCGGACCGACCAGGCTCACGAGAAGCGGCGTGCATGCCCACGAGAAGAAATACCCGAGGCTTGTGTTGGGCAGAGACCACGTCGAATCGTCGGCTGCGACACGCAGATCACAAGCGATGGCCACCGCGAGCCCTGCCCCAACACACGGCCCGTTGACCGCCGCCACGGTAATCTGCTCAAGATCGCGCAAGTGCCTGATAAGCTCCTGGCCCATACGCTGACGCCGCCTGGCCGAAGCCGGATCATTGTCCACGGACATCGCGTCACTCTTCAGGTCAACGCCGGCCATGAACGAGTCCCCTTCACCTGTGAAGACGACAAAACGAGTCGTATCATCACGATCCAACTCGCGGCACAACATCACCATCTCCTCCAGCATCTGCGCATCCAGGGCGTTGTGCAAGCGTGGATTGTTGAACCTGACCTTCATCAGGTCATCACCCTTCTCTACGAGGAGTCTCTCATACACACGTCACCAGCCTTCCGCGCTGTCGCGCGGAACCGTGCCATCTTAACACACGTCCTGCTGCAACGGGTGAATTTCCCGAACCTCATTTCCGTAGCCCGCAGCACGAGGTTGTGCGCAACCTCTACGTGAGACTTCGGGATATCGCGTTCCGCGTTGACAATCTCGCCCTATCGCGACCTCAAGGGTCACCATCAGCGAAAACCAAACAGTCGCTCCATGCGTCGTATCGATCGTGTCGCAAACGTACGCCTCACTAATCACATCCAACACCAACACCTCTGCCGTCCCTAGGATAACCATACCCCCGGTCGATGCACCACTAATCGGCGCCCGGTCAATGCGCGATGCAGGTGTGAAGGGAGTAGAATATCCCGCGATGAATCCTCCCGGACAGGCATCGATGCAGGCCACCAAGGAACGCGTCGCGAGAATAGCCGTAGGCACCATCTCGTCGCTCTTCGCTTTGAAGGTGGTAGCGGCGATCCTGACGGGGAGTATCGGCATTCTCGCGGACGCGCTTCACAGCCTCATTGACCTCTCGGCCGCCGTCATCGGCTACATCGCCGTTCGAGTGTCCGGCAAGCCCCCTGATTCTGAACACCATTTCGGTCACGGTCGCGCCGAGGATATCGCGGCGGCCAGTATTGCAACGCTGATCTTCGTTGCCGCAGGAATCATCGCCTATCAGGCGATACAGCGACTGGTGGAAGGCACAGTCGTACAGATGATCGATGCCGGTATCGTCGCGACCGCCATCGCGATAGCCATCAACGTTGCCGTTTCGCGATACGTTCTTCGAATCGCAAGGACCGTCGACTCCATGGCACTCGAGGCCACAGGCCATGATCTTATGGCCGACGTGATGAGCTCGGTTGCCGTATTGGTAGGACTCATTCTCGTACGGACAACCGCACAGCCTATGCTGGACCCCGTGGTCGCCCTCATAGTGGTGGCACTCATCGCCCGTGCGGCGCACCACACGATGCGCAAGTCCATCAGAAATCTCATGGACACGAGGTTACCGGAGAAGGAGGAACGCAGGATACGCGCACTTCTGAGCGAACACGCGGAGGTTGCCAACTACCACAACCTCCGCACACGAAAGGCCGGAAGCCAGCGCCACGTAGTGGCTCATATCGTTGTCTCACGCGACCACAGTGTTGAGGAAGGACACCGCATCGCGGAGGAGATAGAGGATCGGATACGCGCGCTATACCGGGAAACCACCGTCACAGTTCACGTTGAGCCCTGCACGCCGGATTGCACGGAGTGTCCTGTTCCATGCGATTCCCGGAGTGACCCGCAGTGACGGGGGGCAGCTCCTCGAACACCTAAACCCTGCAGGTGCCGCAACGTTATACTCGTATGAGACCTCCGTCCCGGTCAGGGAAGGGGAGCCCTCTGGAGGAGCGGCATGGACGACACGGCATTTCACTACTCCCGAGCACTGCGCATCATCATGGTACTGGCTATTGTGGTACCACTCCTGGGCATCGGCCTCCTGCTCTGGTACTTCACTTCAGTTGATGTTCCCGAGCCCACGCCACAGTCTGAAGGCGGAGCCTTGGTTGCCACGGCACCGGCCGACACCCATTCTTTCGATGCCACCTTGACCCTGCCCGACAACGACAGCATCGAAGACCTCTAGATCCTGCAAGCGTCTTCTCCGGCACCGTTACCACTACCGTCCGGGAGTCGGCTGCATCTGGCGCGACGCGGGCAGTTGGACGAACGTCTCCCGCATCTCTTACGAGCGTTTGACATTCGTATACGAACACGTCTAGAATGTCCCTGCGCCATGAATTTCGCTGGTTCTGGCAAGAAACTCAGTTGAAGGGCCCAGGGCCCTGTTCGTGTCGGAACAGGGCCTTTCTCTTGTCTGTAGCAGCGCCAGTGTGTACATGACGCACCGGAGTTTGGATCCGGCATGCACGTAGATTGAGTGAGCCTAATATCGGAGCCCGCTGGTTCCGCCAGGAGGATTGATGACGACTAAGTACGTATACTCGTTTGGGGACGGCACAGCCGAGGGACGAGCAGACCTCAAGGACCTGCTTGGCGGCAAGGGAGCAAACCTCGCGGAGATGGCCCGCATGGGAGTTCCTGTTCCGCCCGGGTTCACGATCATTACCGAGGCATGCAATCACTATCTCCAGAATGAAAGGGTCCTCCCGGAAGGACTGAAGGAAGAGGTTGAACGGGCTCTCGCACACCTCGAGCAGACCCGGGGGCTTGCCTTCGGGGACAGGGACGATCCCCTGCTGCTGTCCGTCCGATCGGGATCGCGGGTCTCCATGCCGGGAATGATGGATTCGATCCTCGACCTTGGCATGAATGAAGACGCCGTCCGTGGCCTCGCGAAGAAGACGAATAATCCTCGCTTCGCGTGGGACAGCTTCCGCCGTCTCATCAAGATGTACAGCAACGTGGTGCTCGGCGTTCCCGACGCGGTGCTTGCGAACGTCGAGAACAAGTTGCGCCATGAGCGAGGCGTCCAACTGGACAGCGAACTGCCCGCTGAGGACCTGCCGCTGCTGACAGAGATGCTGCGCGAAGAAGTCCAGAAGTTTGCCGGTAAGGAGTTTCCACTCGACCCACGCGATCAGCTGTGGACGGCCATTGAGGCCGTCTTCAACTCGTGGAACAACCCTCGCGCGGTCGCGTACCGCGAGATGAACGAGATATCACACGATCTCGGCACCGCGGTGACTATCCAGAGCATGGTGTTCGGCAATATGGGTGACGACTGTGGGACAGGTGTGGTGTTCTCTCGGGATCCTTCCACTGGCGCCAAGGTGCTGACGGGGGAGTATCTCCCCAACGCCCAGGGAGAGGACATAGTTGCCGGAACGGCAACTCCGCGCCCGGTTGAAGAGATGAAGGACCTCATGCCGGCTGCATATGACGAACTTGAGGCGATGGCCAGGAAGCTTGAGCGCCATTTCAAGGACATTCAGGATATCGAGTTCACGGTTGAGAACGGCAAGCTCTGGATACTGCAAACTCGCGCGGGCAAACGAGCCGCACAGGCATCAATTAAAGTGGCGACAGATCTCACCCGCGAACGAGTCATGGCGGCGACGGATGCGTTTCTGCGCATTACTCCCCAGCAACTCGAGCAGGTGCTGCATCCCATTATCGACCCCGGAGCGAAGCGGGAGGTGGTGGCTCACGGTCTGCCGGCCTCTCCCGGCGCGGCATCGGGCCGCGTGGCCTTCAACCCCGATGAACTCATCGAGATGCAGGCCAAGGATGGCGGCGCCTACATACTTGTACGTTCGGAGACCTCGGCCGACGACATCCGGGGTATCAACGCCGCTGTCGGTATTCTCACTACGCGAGGCGGCATAACGTCACACGCTGCGGTCGTCGCACGCGGCATGGGCAAGTGCTGCGTGGTCGGCGCCTCAGCCATCGACATCCACGAGGACAAGGATGAGTTCATCGTAGGGAACCGCATCGTCACGAAAGGTGAGTGGATTACCATAGACGGAACGACCGGAGAGGTCATGGTCGGCCAGTTGCCCACTACCCGACCCGAACTCAGCAACGAGTTCCAGGAGCTCATGCTGTGGGCGGACCTGGTGAAACAGATGGGCGTCATGACGAATGCCGATACGGCTTCAGATTCACGTGTGGCGCGCCAGTTCGGAGCGGAAGGCATCGGCCTTTGCCGCACGGAACACATGTTCTTCCAGCAGGATCGCATCGACCATTTCCGAAAGGCGATCCTCGCTCAGGAGAAAGATGAACGCGTGGGCGCGCTGCATGAACTGCTGCCCTTCCAGAAAGCCGACTTCCTCGAGATATTCCAGGTTATGGAAGGTCTTCCCGTTACGGTGAGACTGCTCGATCCGCCGCTGCACGAATTCCTGCCCCTTCCTCACGACGAGGAGAGTCTGACCGCTCTGGCCAAACGCCTCAACCTGCCCTATCGCCGCGTCAGAGAACGTGTCCATGCACTCGAACAGTTCAACCCGATGCTTGGCCATCGCGGGTGTCGCCTCGGCATCACGTTCCCCGAGATCTACGAGATGCAGGTGAAGGCCATCATCGAGGCTGCCTACGAACTGATGAGACAGGGCTTCACCGTGCTGCCCGAGATCATGCTTCCGTTCGTGAGCGCGGAAGAGGAACTGGCCATCCTGCGTGAACTGGTGTTCACCACTGCAGAGGAAGTCCGATCGCAGATGAAGTTCCCCGAGACCAGCTTCAAGTTCGGCATCATGATAGAGCTACCGCGGGCAGCCCTCATCGGTGATCGACTGGCGCCCTACTGCGACTTCTTCTCGTTCGGCACCAACGACTTGACCCAGTCGACCTATGGCTACAGTCGCGACGACATCGGAACGTTCCTTGCCGCGTACGTGGAAAAGGGAATCCTGAAGAAGGATCCTTTCGCAACCATCGACAAGGCCGCCGTCGGAGAACTGATGCGAACCTGTGTTGAACGGGGCAAGCGAACCAACTCTGATCTTAAGATCGGCGTCTGCGGAGAACATGGCGGCGATCCAGAGTCGGTCAAGTTCTTCCACCAGATCGGGGTAGACTACGTGAGCTGTTCACCCTACCGCGTACCGGTTGCCCGATTCGCCGCATCGCAGGCCGCGATCCTCACCAAGAGGGAGAGCAACGGTGGACTGAACACTCGCAGCAAGATGATGCCACCTGTGGCCCCGTAACAGAGCCGTACAAGAGTAACAGAAAGGTGGCCGCACTGAAGTGCGGCCACCTTTCTGTTACGTCAGCTTATCGAGACGTGATGCCATCCTCATGGACTCGTCCCGGGGATCGATCATCGTGAGGACAACTCATCACGCGGCGGAACTGATCGAGACCTCACCCTCGTCACCGTCTGCGTCCAGATGAACTCAGCCGCCTCCTGAGCGGAACGAACTCTGGACGAGTCATACCTCCCCCAGTGGACGATGTCCACCAGGGGGCGACGAAGGGCGGCCAGGTTGCGAGCAGGCGCAAGGGCCACAGCCCGTAGTGTTTCGCTTTCATCCGGGTAGCCGACTGGCACGATATGGTCGACCGTGAAGATATCCGGGATACCCAGCATTTCGCGAATCTCTGCCTCAGGAGATCCACCCTGTAGCGTGCCCCATGCAGTGGCAAGTCCAAGACTCGTCGCGGCAAGCTGCAATCCATAGATGCATATCGACAGACTCTGCCGCAACAGCACATTGCCCCGTAGGATGCTCGGATACGCATCCATCATGCGCCGGTCCCCCAGCACTACAATCAGAACGGGTGCCTGCCCGAGGAAAGGCTGCACCGCGATGCTCCAGTTGAAAGAAGGGTCCCGCTTACGGGCATCACTGAACAATGAGGCCGCTGTCCTGGCTATCCTGCGTCGTGTATCCTCATCCTCGACCACCATGAATTCCCACGGCTGACTGTTGGCCGCAGAGGGCGCGAGACGAGCGACGTCAAGTATCGACTCGATAAGGACTCGTGGAACCGGATCTGGTTTGAAACGACGGACACTTCTCCGCTGTGCCGCCAGATCGCGAAGGATCTGGTAGGCAGCAGGATCAACCGCCTGCACACTATCTTCCTTCCCGAAATGGCTCTGCATGAATCGGCGTCACGGACTCGGCCATAGCTCAAATATGCACTACTCAAGGCCACCCTGCAACAACCATCCCTTCCTCTCCCTGGAGAGACGGTCTTCCTTCTTCCTGGCATCCTGCTCCTCTGTGAGCCGGTCCATTTGCTCCTGTCGCCGCCAAAGGACCTCTTGAGCCTCTCGAAGAAGCCGGAACTGACTGTCCGTCGTCAGATATCCCCGGCAGAGTTCCGAGAATATGGCGCCGTGTTCCACCGGGTAGCGACGCACAAGCCGCTCATACAGCACACGCGAGGCTCCGTTCTTCGGTCCGCCCTGCGAGATGATGCGCTCGATACCCATGAGGTGCTGGATGTACTCACGATCCTCCCAGCGTGTCTCACGCAGTCTGTTTCGAACGAACTGCGTCAGGATGGTGCTGTAGTCGGCCACCCTTACCCTCTGTCCCCGGGGAACCGCCCGATTCCCTTGTGCAGTCCCGCTTCAGACGCCAGGTATCTAAGTTCCAGCTTCAATCGCAGCCGCGAATTCCAGACGGCACGCTCTCCCCGCTCCTCCACCAACTCGCGCGTCCACTCACGAACCACCTTGCGTTCCTCGGAGGACAGTCCAAGAGGCTCAAGGTTGCCCAGATACGCGAGAGGATCCTCTGCCGAGTCCGGAAACGTTATTCCCACATCAGCATGTTCGAGGGTCTTCGCGAACTCCTGGTTGAGGATGCCCTCGTGTCTCGCCGCATCCTGCCGAAGCTTCTCCTGCCTTGCCAGATCAGCGGGAGTGAGGGGCTGTGCGGGGCTTTCACCAATGCCTGTCCGGGCATTCTGAGGGTCACGTTTCTTGCCGAAAAGACCACCCAAGAAATCGCCGACTCGCATGCGGCACCTCCTTCACAGACAGCTATCGGCACACGGACTGCCTGACTCATCAAACCGGGACCCGACATGTGGGTGGATCCTGGACATTCTCATATCCACCACGAGGCCCCATCAACGGATGTTGTGGCCTCCCAACTCCCACCCGAAGACCGAATGGGCGAGTCAATTGTATCACAGCGCATCTCCTCAAAGCTGAGGACGATCTACGGGCGGCTTCCAAACAGACGATCGGGTAGTGCTGGTATCGGACGAGGTTCACGCAATCGCAGGTGCATCTTCACGCCGCCTTCACATTGCATTGCTAACCTTTAGGCTGCACATCAGAGAGGTTGTACAAACCTTCGTGCAAGGAGGATGATATGAGAAAGAGCGGAAAGGTGGCAATTGCACTGGCAATCTCCATTCCACTCGTACTTCTGGGTGGAGGTCTGGCGGTTGCGGCAGATCAATTGCCGGGGCTACGGACTTCGGTTCCAGGGGACGCATCGCCTTCTGCCTCGCTTGGCAACAGATTGGCCCTGCCATGTATCTTTCGTGCGGGGTTCACGGATGCAACACGGGATCAGGCTCGTGAGTGGTGCAGCAGTGGGTCTTGCAGTCTCAATCAGCTTCGCAACTGCGGAGAGGAATGCTACTTGGCACGCGAGTGCCCGGTTGACTGCCCTCGCGTGGCAGAGGGCGGCGATGCAGCATGCTGCACGTACGGAGACTCTGGAACACGGCTTCGGGGAGCGTGCGGCTTCCGTGGTGCTCCGCAAGCAGAGACGACTCGATCGACTGAATACAACGGATGCTCCAGGTGTGACTCTGAGCCGTTGAACGAGTATCCGCCCAATTCACCATGGTACACGGGAAATCAGTAGCATCGGGATAGTCGATGCAACAGGCACCATAGAATTTAGACCTCACGTTCACACCGTGACTGGTACCGGCCCCGCGCATCTGCGGGGCCGGTCTCCAAGGAACATCGATGAGTTTCATTCGTCATTACAATCCGTCCGACTGTGATACCATGCCTTCCGCAATCTTGGAGAGCTCGGAAGACATGGGTACAGGTATAATCCTTGTTGTCGACGACGAACCGAAAGTGTGCGATCTGTTGCGCGCCTATCTTGAGCGCAGCGGCTACGGGGTACTCTGCGCGACGGATGGAGTCATCGCACTCGACATCGTCGAGCGTCGGCACCCCGACCTCGTCCTTCTGGATCTCAATCTGCCCGGAATGGATGGCCTCGAAGTCTGCAAGGCGCTTCGCCAGAATTCCAGCGTTCCCATCATCATGCTAACCGCTCGCGATGAAGAGGCCGACCGGATTGTCGGCCTCGAGTTAGGCGCCGACGACTATGTGACCAAACCATTCAGCCCGAGAGAGTTGGTCGCCCGGGTGAAAGCCGTACTCAGGCGTCGCGACCCTTCCGTCGACAATCGGCGCGTCATGGTGCTCCCCGATCTCGTTGTTGATCCATCACGCTACGAGGTCACCTACCGCGACAAACCGTTGCGACTCACTTCGAGAGAGTTCGCCATTATCGAGTTCCTCGCCCGCAACCGGGGACATGTCTATTCGAGAACTCAGCTGTTGGACCACGTATTCGGCATCGACTTCGAGGGATATGAACGCACCATCGATGCACATATCAAGAACATCCGACAGAAGATGCTCGAAGCCTCGCCCGATGCATCCACCCCATTAATCACAGTGCGGGGAGTCGGGTACAAGCTGGAGGCGGGCACGAATGCGCAGTCTGACACTCAAGCTTAGCATCCTGTTTGTCCTTGTCTCGCTCGTGGCAGTTCTCGTCGTCGCACTCTGGGTGGGACAGCGAGTTGAAGCCGAATTCGCCGACTACTGCAGACAGGTATGTCCGGATAACTGCTGTGAGTCACACGGTGGAGCAGGTAATCATCAGGGCCGCTCCGTGACCGGAACGCTCGAGCTGGCATATCTGGATGCGATTCGTACCTCTCTGTGGCAGGCAGCCGTCGTCGCCGGGATTGCCGCCGTTGGGCTCGCGGTAATCTTCAGTCGACTGATCACCGACCCCGTCAACAATCTCAAGGCTTCGGCTCAGCGAATTCGAGAGGGGGATCTGTCTCAACGGGTAGCTCCACAAACACGCGATGAGATAGGCGAGCTTGCGGTGGCCTTCAACAGCATGGCAGAGAAGCTGGAGGAGAATGAGAAGAGACGGAGACAACTGCTTGCGGACGTCGTCCACGAACTGAGGACTCCTCTCAGCATCATCCAGGGAAACCTCGAGGCATGGCACGACGGTGTAGTCCTACCCTCCCAGGAGACGATCGCTCCGGTGCACGAAGAAGCCGTATTGCTATCCCGCCTCATTACCGATCTCAGAGATCTGTCACTCGCAGAAGCAGGACAACTCAGCCTCAGGCGCGAAGACGTCAACCTCTCTGCTCTCTCGATGTCGATCGTCGCTCCCTATCGAGAGTGGGCTTCCTCGCAAGGCATTCACCTGACGCTGGAACTTCCTGACTCGCCTACGCCAGACGTATATGCCGATCCCGTCCGAATCGGACAGGTCCTGCGCAACCTGCTCGACAACGCGATCAGACATACGCCACGTGGCGGCGACATCGAAGTGCGGGTACATCCCGAACCCGAGTCCTTTCTCACGGTCTCGGTCAAGGACACAGGCTCTGGAATCTCCGCCGAGGATCTGCCGCATGTGTTTGAGCACTTCTTTAAGGTTGACCCTGCGCGTGAGCGAAGCCGATCCGGGTCCGGGATCGGCCTGGCCATAGTCAAACAGCTCATCGAAGCGCACGGGGGGTCGGTATCGGTTCGAAGCAAGATCGGGGAAGGAAGCATCTTCTCCTTCACGCTTCCCGTGACTACGCCGCCACCACACGTGCCGCAGTGACTTCTCATGAGGGCAGCTTGACCTCGAGTTCACTAAGGTTGTAGCGTCTTGTAAACTCGGGTATTAGGAGACGGACCATGGAAGCGCTCAGAGTTCTTGTGAACTCACCCCTGTTCGAGGACACGGTGCCCCGTATCGCTGCCATAGATCCCCGTATCGAGGTCATCCACATCGGCTCGCTGATGAAAGCGGAGGCAATAGGCGACGCAGCCGCAACCCGCAGCTTGGATGAACTGCTGCGGACGGCCGAAGTGGTGGCAGGCCTGCGCCTGCCGACCAGCCTCCTTCAGAGGGCACCCAATCTAAGGTGGGTACAGCTTACCAGCGCAGGTGTGGACCACGCGATCGATGACACACTTCGATCCAGCGATATCGTACTGACGAACGCAGCAAATCTGCATAGCTTCGCCATCGCCGAGTTCGCGATCACCGCATGCGTCACCCTTGCCAAGAACGTTCGTGAGTGCTACCGACAGAAGGAGCTTCACCTGTGGGAACCCTATAACCCCATTATCCTTCGGGGCAAGACCATGGGCATCGTCGGCTTCGGACACATAGGACGGCGGGTCGCACGAATCGCCGCTGCTTTCGAGATGCGTGTGATCGGCCTCCGGCGTTCACAACGACAACCTGGAAGTGCGCGTTACGCAGACCTGCTGCTGCCAGGACATCAACTCAGCCGACTGCTCGAGGAAAGTGATTTCGTCGTCTTGACGCTGCCTTTGACCCGTGAGACGCACCACCTCATCGGCACGGAGCAATTCGCCAAGATGAAGCGTTCTGCGTTCCTGGTAAACGTGTCACGCGGCCCAATAGTTGATGAGTTGGCACTTGAAAAGGCGCTGAGGCAGCAGATAATCGCGGGTGCGGCGATGGACGTGTTTGCGACCGAACCACTTCCTGCCGACAGTCCCCTGCTGGACCTCCCCGGATTATTCTACAGTCCGCATATCGCGGGATGGCTTGCAGAGTACCCTGACATGGTCCTCAACGTGTTCCTCGACAACCTGAAGCGCTATGTAGAAGGACGACGACTACGAAATGTGATTGACAAGCAGCGCGGGTACTGACACGTGTCACCACACAAACCAGGGTCGACACCGAAACCGTCACGAGCCGTATTGATGCCGGCCGATCTGCAAGGAGGTAGCTGTGGAACCTATAAATGTACTCGTCAGCGATGAGATATCAGAGGACGTGCTCCCGGAGATCGAGGCAATTGATCCACGGATCCACGTGAGACATGTGGGGAGCCTCATCACCTCCGAGACACGAGGCGACAGCGACGCCATCGCCCTTCTGGACGAGATGCTCGGGACAGCGGACGTCTATGCCGGCATCCGGATTCCTGTAGACCTGATTCACCGAGCCCCCCGATTGAAATGGATACAGGTTACCCGCGCGGGTGTGGATCGGCTGCTCATGAACGAGCAGTTCCGCGAAAGTGCGATCGTCCTTACCAACGTAGGTGGAGTTCACAGCTACGGTCCCGCCGAACTGGCCATACAGGCCTGCCTCGTACACGTGAAGGGGACTCTCGAATGCGCTCGACAGAAGCAGTCGAGGATCTGGGAACCGTTCCAGACGGGAGTGCTCAAGGGACGCACCATGGGCATCGTAGGATACGGGAGCATCGGACAGAAAGTGGCGCGAGTCGCCAAGGCTTTCGACATGTGGGTCATCGCCACCCGGCGCTCGACGAAGAGACCCACCGGGGCGCGATATGCCGACCTGCTTCTGCCTCTTGCACAGATCAATCGCCTTTTGTCTGAAAGCGACTTCGTTGTCATGGCCACCCCGCTGACCCCGGAAACGTACCACTTAATCGGCCCTGCGCAATTATCGCTCATGAAGAATGACGCACTTCTCATCAACGTGTCTCGGGGACCGACGATCGATGAGTCTGCACTTGCCATTGCACTCAAGCAGGGCCAGATCGCAGCCGCGGCTCTCGATGTATTTGAGCAGGAGCCCCTGCCACAGGACAGTCCGCTGTGGGATCTTCCCAACGTCATCTACAGTCCGCACATCGCCGGGAACGTCCCCGCATACCCTCGTTTGGTGCAGGATCTGTTTCTGCAGAACCTGGGCAGATACGTGCGGGGCGAACCACTGCGAAGTGTGGTGAACAAGCGGCGCGGCTACTAAGTCAACGGGTTGCTCCGTGACCGTTTCATGGACAGACACCGGCGGACTGCAGGTGACCTTTGCTCGGGACATCGGAGACTGGCTGAGAAACCTCTGCCCTTTGACAATCGTGAGACGTCGCAGTAGAGTGGCACAGTTGTGAGAGGAGATGACATGACGACATGGAGGCCCACGGTCGCCGGAGTGCTTGAGATCGTCGCAGGAGCGATGCAACTGGTAACCGGTGCTGCGGTCATACTGGCAGCAGGTCTGGTTGCCGGGGGGATGAATATTGGAGACATGCCGGGAGCGTTCTTTCTTGTGCCACTCCCCCTCATCGCCCTAGTCGGGCTGCCACTTATCCTCCTTGGTGTCGTCACGCTACTCGGCGGTATCAGCGCCCTGCAGCGCAAGCGGTGGGGGCTTGCACTGGCCGGAGGAATCTGCGCACTGCTCTTCTCCACGCTGCTCGGAGTCCTCTCGATCGTCTTCGTCGTGATGTCGCGAGACGAATTCTAGTGGCAGCTCTCATGCCGGCGGCATGCAGGTAAGAGGACTTCACCAATCGACATGACTAAGGATCGCGGGAACTACACCTGGAAACCTGTGACAGGGGGAGTGCTCAGCATAGTTTCGGGTTCACTGAGCGTGGCAGCGGCGCTGACTCTCCTGATCTTTGGAGGAGTACTCTCGGGATTGCTTGCCACAATCGGCCTGTCGGGAATTCTTAGCTTCATCCCGTTTCCTCTGTTCGGCATATTTGCGATACCACTGCTTATACTGGGTATCATAGCCATAGCGGGTGGAGCGTGCGCAGTTCGACGCAGGTCCTGGCCAATGGCACTTGCCGGAGCGATATGCGCGCTGATCGCCGCTCAGATCACAATCCTCGGCGTGTTGGCGATAGTGTTCATCGCTATGGGAAGAGACGAGTTCGCCTGAACAAGGGGGCAAGAACATGCAGAAGACCTGGAAGCCAACGGTTGCAGGAGTACTCTCCATCGTTGCGGGGGCACTCATACTCCTGTTCGCGTTCATCATCTCGCTGGGAATGACCGTCGCTGCACCGTTCCGATCTGCTTTGGTCTCAGTTGTGCTGTTCAGTGCGCTTTACCTCGGCACAGGGATCGTCGCACTTGTTGGCGGTATCTTCTCGCTTCAACGCCGGCACTGGGGACTGTCGCTCGCTGGTTCTATCTGTGCGTTGATGCCTCCAGCAACCATGCTCGGTATT
>PWUO01000127.1 GCA_003562555.1 Dehalococcoidia bacterium | reverse complement strand
CCGGGGTCACAAAATGGCGACTCTCATGCGTGTACGAGAGACTGACTCAGGGGCGCACAGGCGCAGCCGACGTGTTGTATCGGTCAGAGGTTCGGACCTTGTGGACTGCGGTGGTACTCGCCGATACGTACAGCGATCGAAGAAGGCTGGAGCGCCTCGTTCTCTTCGCGACCAGGCCGAACCAAGTCCACTCGCCAGACCTCCAGAGCCTGTGCTGCGTGACAGTTGAGACCAACGCACGCGCAGATGCGCCACTCACAGGCTGCCGTCCACGCATAGGTCCGACTTGAACGTCGTGCAGTTGCCTGCACGGCATCTTCATACGGGCGCCTTCTTCCTCTGCAAGCGAGTCCTGTCAGTCTCCTTCTTGAGACGGCAGGACTCGACTTCTGCTGCCATAGTTCCCAGGTCCGCCCTGCGGTTTCGAGTCATAGAACGGTGTACCGGGTTCTCAAAGTCGACGGCGGCCAGTAATTCGCTGTATAGGTCGCGGGCTCGTGCCAACGAATGCTCAGCTCCATCGGGGTCGCCCATCCGCGCGAGCTCCCGGCAGCGGCCACTCTCCTTCTCGATGGCGTACAGTATGTCTCTAATCGCAGCGACGTCCGCTCTAACTGCTTCAACACTACTCTGATTGGTCATGTCTATTGGTCATTCTCCTTAAGTCGATAGTTCGCAGTGACGTGATTGCTATTGCCCTCCGTATCGTTAGTTCTGTCCAGGCAAACAGTTGGTTTGCGTCGGTCTATCGGACCTGCGAGATCTGGTTGGCATCCGGGCATCCTTTCGAACCAGGGTGTGTTGTTCGGGGCGCGGCATAACGGGAGTCGATTCCGTGGCTGCCACACGATCCTGATGGAGCGCACGCATCTGCAGCAGGGTCTCGTCTGCCTGAATACAGCGCGCTGCGCAGACCAGTTGGGAACAGGCAATGTGCTGTGCCCCGACGTCCTTCACAAGTGCGCGATGGTCCTCACTGGAGAAGTCGGCTTGGGTGAGCAGCGCGCCCAGTAGGCCGCGTCCGTCGCGCAACGCTTCGGCTGCACGATCGTACGAGCCTTCATGGATGAACACACGGCATCGGCGGTGCTCACCCTTGATACGCATAACAATTGTGTCGATGTCCCATTTGCTTGCGGGACTCCTACTGCTGGTTGACGTCATAGTTCATCGTTCCCCCTCATCATTCGTGGATGATTGCAGGCGATGTGACGGCTACCTGTTGTCTCACCGAAGCTCCCAGGAGAAGAGGTGCTGCTGGCGCTACGGCATTCGCATTGTCGAAGGCCGTGGCTACGATGCTGTCCTACCTGGCCAGACAGTGAGGTCGCTGGCACTCAGAGCAGCAGCCGGCAGGGAATTGGTCAGACTGTTCAGGACACGACGCCGTCGTCACCTGTCGGGTGATAGATGCACCGCGGTGGCCCGCGGCTTCCCCTGCCACCTCGGATAGGAGCACCGTGGCGAGGGATGAGCATGCGTTCGGCCTCCCACAGCAGCAGCGCAAGCTGGCTGCACGAAGCTGCGACGATGAGTGGCAATGCGACGCCGGGATGGCCGGTGGTGGTACACAGTACGATCAGTAGGAGAGGCGGAAAGTCTCGGGCATTCTGCGGTGTTGCGTGCGTTAATCCGTGCGGTAGGTCGGAACGCGACCAGATATCAACTGTAAGACAGGGCGAGTCCCGGCCCCGGCATAAGGGCACGTCAGCAGCATCGATTCCAGGGTTACCGCCAAGTGCACGCAGCATGATTGGACCTCCTCCAAACCCGCCCTTCTCCCATCCGCCTGAGGCCGCTCACGAGCGCTGCATGACAAAGCAAATAGAACCGGATGCAAATGACGTGTGCTCAGTCGGCGGCTTGTGTTCACGCCACCGGTGTCCTCAATACGGGGGGAGACACACTCATGTTACCAGCTTTGCCCGAGAAGGCCAAACGCTTCTTCAAACTCGGGCGCAGCCAGACCGCCATGGTAGATGCATTCTGACTGATGCGGCGGCGACCCTTCCTCGCCATTGAGCAGCTGCACCCTGATAACGGCAGCCAGTTCTCCAATGAGGACTCGATTCGCTACTTCGTGGAAGTGGGCACGGGCACGCAGCGGAGCGGCAACCACCCATTTCACAAGTGAGGGTGTTCTACGATTCTGTCCTCCCGTAACCGCCAAGAGAGAATGCCAGCATGCCGAAGTCGATGTAACCTCAGGTCCGCATATGCCAGCGACAGGGAGAGTCCTGCTATCTCTACGTACTACTGCAAGGATCAGCTCTCACAGCAAGCTGTCCGGTCTGATCGCGATGTAGTGCTACAGCCCGACAGGAATCGTGTCCTACGCGCCATAGATCCAGCGACGTAGTTAGCTACGTATCTGAAGTTATGAATTGCTCAGGGATTGTATATGGGTGCGGTGGAGGGCACCTTGGTAAGATTCGCCTTCGCGCTCCATGTATTCCTCCATCTGATTCGTCAGTCTGTCGGAGGACTCCGATTCACGCAGCTGCTGATTCCGGGGGAAGGTCACCAATTCTGTGCGGGTTCGTTCCTGTCGGAACCGAATTGGCTCGAATCTCGATCGCGACACACTACCATGGGTCCACCTCGATGACCGTCTTAATCCGGTTGGGAACACCTGGGTCGAAGGCTTGCCTGTAGTCTTGCAGTCTGAAGCGGTGGGTTATCATCCTCGTCAGGATGCCGTCATACTGAGAGTTGATCCTTACCATGTCGTTTAGCGCTGTGCCGAAATGGGTGCGGTTGGAGTTGACGCTTCCCACCACGACCTGGTTGAACCGCACTATCTGCCGCACGAGGTCGGCACCATCCAATTCCATGGAGAGTTCTCCTCTCGGTATCCCGGTCATCACGTAGATGCTGCTGCGTGACATGTGAGGAATGAGGCGCACTGCGGTCTCGGCGGCGCCCGATGCTTCCAGTATCAGGTTGAGTCCCGCTGTCGGTGGACAGCAAGTCTCCACGATTTTCTGCGGCGTCTTCGTGCTTGCGTCAATATAGTGCGCTCCCATGTGTTGGACGAAAAGGGCCTTCGGAGCATTCTCCGGTACTATGTCTGCCACGTACGTGCGAGCCCCAGCCAGGCTGATCAGGGCGGTTGCCAGCAGCCCGAGCGGACCGGCTCCGACCACGAGGGCCGTCTTGCAGCGTGCCTCATACTGTGTCCTCGCCGTGCAATCACGCAAGCGACTGGCACGCGTACCGGATGCCTTCAGAGAACGTGGGATACGAATGCAGCACGGCGCCCACGTTGGACACGGTGGCGCCGGCAGCCATGGCTACGGCAACCTCGTGGATGAGAGTGGAAGATTCGCTTCCCAGTATGTGTGCCCCGAGTATGTGTCCGGAGGACTCCTCCGCCACAATCTTAATGAACCCCTCAGTTTCGCCCATCACAATGGGCCGCGTGAGGTCGGCATAATTGAAGCGACCTGCCACTGCCTTGTAGCCCTGTTCCCTGGCCTGTGCCTCGGTAAGGCCCACGCTGGCCACCTCAGGGTCGCAGAAAGTGCTTCTGGGCAGTATCGTGTAGGTTAGTTCTCTGCGGCTTCCAGAGGTGGCGTTGAATGCGGCCACCTGTGCGTGCTCTCCTGCTACATACGTGAAGTAGGGTGGTCCCGTTACGTCACCAATTGCCCAGATGTTCGGGACGCTTGTCCTTAGCGACGCATCAACAGTGATTCCCCGTTTCGTCGTCTCAACACCAGCGACGGGAAGGTCGAGTTCATCGACGTTCGGATGACGTCCGGTGGCGACCAGTATCTCGTCGAATTCCAGGTCTTGCTGGCTTCCATCCTGCTTCTGCAGCGTGAGCAGCTTGCCTGCGGACGTGGATTTCACTTCGCTCACTTGCGCTGACGTCGATACCAGCACTCCTCGACTGCGAAGCGATTCCTCAAGCGCAGATGAAATCTCCTCATCCTCAAGGGAAAGGAGCCTGTCCGACATCTCGATGATGTGGACCTCGGCGCCGAAGGCAGAGAAGATATTGGCGAACTCTACGCCGACCGGTCCGCCTCCGATGACGGCGAGCCTCGCTGGAGCCGCGTCCAGTTCAAGGGCTTCGACGTTGGTGATGTAGCCCGTCTCTTTGAGACCGGTTATCGGTGGAGCAGTGGGGAGCGAGCCTGTGGCGATAATGATGTTCCGAGCGTTGATTACCTCGTCGCCGACCATGACCTCGTGCGCGGACGTGAACCGGGCGGCTCCCCGGAACAACTCTCCGCCCCGTTGCATCCACTTCTCATCACGTCCGGTGCCTATGTCCCTGACTATCCTGTCTTTGAACGCCTTGACCTTCTGGTACTGCGCACTTTGCGTGAGCACCGGTAGTCCGTAGAAATCCGCCCTCTGCATCTGCCGGT
>PWUO01000121.1 GCA_003562555.1 Dehalococcoidia bacterium | reverse complement strand
GGCGCCCGCCTCATTCAGCATCTCTCCCCAGATGCCGGCGGTGCGGAACTTCATACCCTGGAAGTCAGACATGGAGGTGACAGGTTCGGCGAACCAGCCGAACAACTCGGCGGAGGTGAACATCGCCAGGTTCGCCTTGACATTGAGGTTCCGTTGGTCATACATTCGCTGCCAGAGTTCGGCTCCGCCGGCTTCATAAACCCATACGAAGAACTCTTGCGGGGCCGGACCGGCGGGATGCAAGTTGAACAGATCGCCAGCAAGGCCGACCTCACTCGTGTGGTAGTGCGCAGCGGTCAGCGATACGTCAAGTACTCCTTCATGGACCGCACGCATCTCTTTCAGTGGGTCGACGATGGCGCCGCCCGGGTTGTTCGTGATGGTGATGCGGCCAGCGGACATTTCACTGATGAACTGAGCGAGCATGTTGCCGCCGTCGTACATAATGAAACCTGCCGGAAATGGCATCTGCATGCGCCAGCTGACGCTGACGTCACCCGGTTGGGTCGGGGTCGGTGTGGGAGTCGGTGTGGGAGTTGGTGTGGGTGTGGGGGTGGGGGTGGGTTGAGTGTCAGGCGTGCATCCTGCGATCAGCAATGCGCTGATCGCAAGGATTGCCACAAAGAGGGTAACCATCTGCCTTGCTTTCATTTCAAGCCTCCTGTCTTAATTGGGTTCCTCTTCTCTCAAGGGAGGTGACAAAAAAACGGCCCCTGCGCCTTGTGGCGCCTGGACCGTTCCCCGGTCATCCTGGATAGTTTGACTATCGCACGTGACTGCCTATTCGGTTATGTTTCTGGTGAGTTCCTAACCTGTGGTTTGCTGCACACACTCCATTACAGAACTCTCGTGATTCTGAGAGAGTCCCATGATCTTGAGGATGTCGCACCGGGGAATGACTGCGATGTGTCTCGTGCCGTGTCTCTTGTCAGTCACCACGAGGCGGTCTTCGAACAACTGCGCAAGGACTTCGTGGCCGCACCCATCGCACATTACGACCCAACCGCCATCTGATCCGTTGTTCTTCTTAAGCACGCTGATATAGTCGTCCGTTACCGAGCGGTCCAACTGACGTGCTGAGCCGGTTCTGCATCACCGACGAGTCGCGTCCGACCGTATGCGCTGCAGAGTATCACGCACCCACGTCGAAGTCAACGAACAAATCGGGGTTTGTTGCAGTCTGCGAGGTAGTTCACTCGACTATGTGGGAAGGGACAGGAAGATCTGTCGTCTGCGCCAGCCCCGCACTTGGTGGTTCATCATCGGTGCGTAAGCCGAACGTCCGAATCGTTCGACGCAGAAGGATGTGCACGGTCACCGCGTCAGCCCGGCTGATTGGCGGTGCGAATCCGGCTGATGACCTGTCCCCACTCACGCCGTTCCCACGTGACCAGCAATGGGCCGGCGATGAACAGTGAGCTGTAGGTGCCGATCAGCAGTCCGACGAACAGGACGAGTATGAAGTAGTGTATAGTCGCACCGCCGAAGAGCAACAGGGCCAGGATCACGCACAACGTGGTGAGAGAGGTGTTCACTGACCTGACGAGAGTCTCCACCAGGCTGCAGTTGACCGTGATGCCAAGATCAGGGCTGATGCCCTTCGCGCGGTTCTCGCGGATCCGGTCAAAGACCACCACCGTGTTGTTGATCGTGTACCCCACGATTGTCAGCAGTCCGGTTATGAACAACGCGTCTATCTCCACGCCCTGGAAGCGTCCAAGAAGGGCGAACAGTCCTGCGACGATAAGGATGTTATGAATGAGGCCGGCTATGGCACATGCGCCCCACTTAAAGGGACTCGGCATCCTCCGGAAGGACCATGCGATGTAGAGCAGCATTGCGATCGAGG
This sequence comes from Dehalococcoidia bacterium, assembly GCA_003562555.1. Lineage (GTDB taxonomy): Bacteria > Chloroflexota > Dehalococcoidia > GIF9 > AB-539-J10 > SKVJ01. The sequence continues at coordinate 2,542 of PWUO01000121.1, read as the reverse complement.
CGAACAGAAGGGCTAGGCCCGCTTGTCGGGCCGTTTCTGTGGCGATTGCGGGAGATACCGTGCTGTAGTCAAGCACCGTCAATGCGGAGCCGAGTTGTGCTTCCAGCGCGTTCACGAGTTCCTCGCGTTCCTCGACGGACAGAAGCTGCATCCGAACGATATAGTCGTCTCCACTGCCCTGGATGATCGTGTCGGCTGCGCCGTACTGCATCACCACTTCACGCAGCGCCGACTGCTCAACCTGTGGCTCAAAACGGAGGGTCATGGCTGTGCCACCCGTGAAGTCAATCCCGGGACGAAGTCCGAATGCGACCAGAGATAGCACGGCCACCGCGAGGGCGATTGCCGAGCCAAGGAAGAACCAGTGCCGCTTTCCTACGAAATCAATCATGATCTCACTCCATATGCGCGCAGGCTTGTGACCAGTCTTGTTGACACGGCGACGCGGAGGAACGTCCTCGTTACCACGATCGCCGTGAACATGCTGACGGCGACGCCGATTGACAGGGTTAGCGCGAATCCTCGAACCATGAAGGCTCCGAAGGTGCCACCGAGCCAGAACAGTATCAGACACGCGATGAGGGTGGTGATGTTGCTGTCCCTGATGGCTGACCACGCCCGAGTGAAGCCGATCTCCACGGCGGCTTGCAGCGTTCTCCCGGCTCGCAACTCCTCTTTCAGTCGCTCAAATATCAGCACGTTGGCATCGACGGCCATGCCGAGCGAGAGGATGAAGGCGGCGATGCCAGGCAATGTCAGCGTGAGGTAGGATGAGAAGGTGTTGAACAGCGCGAGAAGTATGGCACCATAAATTCCCAGGCTGAGACATGCAATCGCCCCCGGGAATCTGTAATACGCCAGCATAAAGATCAGCAGTAGCAGTAGTCCGACGCCTGCAGCGATAAGGCTCTTCTGGATCGAGTCGGCTCCCAGCGTGGCATCGACATCCCTCTCGTCAATGAGCTCCAGAGGAACGTCGAGTGCACCCGAGTTGAGCTTGTTGGACAGGTCTCTCACCTCGTCCACGGTGAAACGGCCCTGTATCTGTCCTCGGCTGGTGATCACTGCTTCAACGGTCGGCGTTGAGATTATCTCCTCATCGATTGCGATGGCCAATGGGCGTTGCAGGTTCCTTCGGGTGATCTGCTCGAAGAGGTGTGCGCCCTCGTTGTTCCACTCGAACGCCACTATTGGCGCGCCGAACTGATCGAAGTCTGGAGAGGCGCTTCTGAGATACTGTCCGGTCAGTTCACGTTCCTGCCCGTCTGTGCCGATGGCGGTGGCAGGCTCCTCCTTGAACACAAAGTTGCCCGTACTATCGATAACGGGGTTGCCGCCGGCATCCAGTTCAATCTCGCGAAAGTAGAGCAAACCCGTGTCACCGATCAGTCGTATCGCCCTCGTGATATCCTGTACTCCCGGAAGCTGAACAAGGATACGGTCCGTCCCCTGTTTCTGGATCGATGGCTCCGCTGCACCATATTCGTCCACTCTGCGCCGGATCTTCTCGATCGCTGATGCCATCGCCTGATCGTCGGTGACGTTAGGGTCCTTTCTCGTCAGGTCCGCTCTATAGAGAAGCTGACTGCCTCCACTGAGGTCCAGCCCGAGCGTCAATCCGTCGTCGCCCAGCAGGTTTGTGTTGACGGGCAGGATTGCCGACAGTGACAGACCGAACAGCACTACGATCATCACGAGGAGCGTGGTATCTCTTCTCTTCACTTTGACGTCCTTACGTTGAGATGTTCCGTCTCGATGGTATTTCGGGCGAGCTGCAACGCGTCCTCCCTGGTCGCGACCAGTCCCGATGCCTGAGCCTCTCTGATCGCTTCAAGGATTGTGCCCACAACAGGGCCGGGCTTGAGTCCCAGCGTCCGCATGAGTTCCCGTCCGTCGATCAGCCTCGGCGGAGATGTTGCAACTTCCTGTCGTCTGTGCTCGTGCAGGATGTACGCCATCAATGTACAGACACCGCGCCATTCGGACATGGTGAACAGCGGGCCCCTGCACGCGAGGTAGTCTGCCATGGCCACGTAGAGTACTCCGGCACCTGCGTCAGCCGTGTCGCGGAAGAACCGATACACCGCCCGGGAGGTGGGATACGCCTCGGTGGACATCTGTGCAGGCCGGAGATGATTGTAGACCAGCGTTTCAACGTAGGCAGTCTCCTGACTGCTGAACCTGAGACGCTGGAGGATTGCCCTGGTGATAGCCGCACCGTCCTTGGCGTGACCGAGGAAGCGGGCGCGCCCTGATTCATCCAGTTCCCTGGTTTGTGGCTTGGATATATCGTGAAGGAGGCAGCCGAGCTTGATCAGCGAGGCTCGTGAAGCTGTCGAAGAGACCGCTCCCGACAGGTATGCGTGAAATGCGGGCTCAGCGGGCACATTGTCGAGCATCTCATCGTTCCCGTATCTCCAGTCTGCCTGTCCGGTTATGTACTCGAATGTGGCCACCGTCTGGATGGAGTGTTCCAGCACGTCCCAGAAATGGCAGGTGGGCTGTTCGACATCCCTGCACAACTCGAGCTCCGGCAGGATGG
>PWUO01000233.1 GCA_003562555.1 Dehalococcoidia bacterium | reverse complement strand
GAGCTCCTGCCTCGTGCACCGTCTGGGAACCTCTGACTATGCCACTCACATCGAGGTCGATGTACTCCCCCAGATTGCGGCAGGTGTTCTCATTGCCGGAGATCTTAATGACAGGCGCAAGCGAGAACCCCTGCGGGGCGCCGATGCCTGTTGAGAAAAGCATTACCTGACAGCCGGATGATGCGAGTCCGGTGAGGAACTCCATTTCGCGCCCGGGCGAGTCCATGAAGTACAGCCCGGGGCCCTGAGGACTTTCACCGTAAGCTACTACGTCATTAATGGGGAGCGTGCCCGCTTTCACGATTGCGCCGAGTGACTTCTCCTCAATTGTGGTGAGGCCTCCGCGGATGTTTCCCTCGGTGGGCTGGCCACCACGCATGTCCACACCCATCGCATTTGCGCGCGACTCCATTGCGGCAACACACTTGAGCAATTTGGCACCTACCGTATCGTTACAAGCACGTCGTACGAGTATGTGCTCTGCACCTATGACCTCTGTCGTCTCTCCGAAGAGCACTGTGGCCCCTGCGTGCACCAGACGGTCCACTGCGGCACCAACCGCCGTATTGGAAGCAAGTCCGGACGTGGTGTCGGAAGCTCCACACTTCACACCCACTACGAGGTCGGAAAGAGGAGTCTCGGTCCGCGCAGTCTCCAGGCCAAGAGCAAGCCGCTTCGCGGCTTCAATTCCTGCCTCGGTGGTCGGAGTGATACCTCCCATGGCTTGCACACGCACCAGTTCGATTGGCTTCTCAGGACTGACTGCCTCGACGATATGTTCGGCGGCGACGGACTCGCATCCGAGGCTCACGAGCACCACCGCAGCGACGTTCGGATTCCGACATATGCCGATGAGCACGTCGGTGACGATCGTCACATCAGTCGGCAACTGACAGCATCCGTGATGGTGCAGCATAGGGCGAGCTTCGGGCACCGCCGCAGCAATTCGGCGTGCGACCTCGTTCACACAGCCTACCGTGGGCAGAACCGCCACGTAACTTCTCGCTCCCGCGGGTCCTGTTCGTCTCGGGTATCCTCTCATGGTGCGCTTCATACTCCTTCTATGTGTGTGTGGCGCTCTGTTCGCAGATCACGCTTACGGAATCGCCGTGCCGGGATTAAGGATGTCATTCGGATCGAACAGCCGCTTGATGCCGCGCATAAGTTCGATGGACTTGGCATCGATACAGAGCGGCACTTCCTTAAGACGGATTTTCCCCACACCGTGCTCAGCGGTGATGACGCCCCCCAACTCGGCAGCAGCGCTGTATACTTCCTTCTTCACCTCGTCGAGCTGTCCTCGTTCGAAGAGTTCCATCGGCAGATGGGGATGAAGGTTCCCATCACCCGCGTGGCCGTAGGTGATGATTCGTGTATCGTACTTCCGAGCGATCTCGTCCACCATATCCAGGAATACCGCAATCTGCGCGGGCGGAATCGCCATATCGAGCACATCAGAGACCTGCGGCTTGAGAACGGGATACAGCTCACTGCGAATCTTCAGTATGTCCGCCTGTTCCTCCCTGGTCTCAGCCATCACCGTGTCCACGACTCCGAGACTCTCGCACACCTTCAACACGTCGCTGGTCTGCTGATACACGTCATCCTCACTGCTGCCGGTGATAATCGTGATGAGGTGGGCGTTACCCTTCGCTGCAGGCCAGTGCATGCCCAAGTGCTTCGCTGATATCTCAATGACATCCCTCTCGACGTACTCAAGAGCGAGCGGAATTACGCCGGTTTGGAGAATCTTCGGAACCGCCTTGATCGCTGCATGACGATCCTCGAACGAGATGATTATCGTCGCGGTAGCTCCGAAGCGTGGATACAACCTGAACGTCACCTTCGTGATGATACCGAGCGATCCTTCAGAATCGATCATGAGGTGCATGAGGTCGAGCCCGGTATTGTTCTTCAGCAGCTTTCCACCCATGGTGACTATCTCGCCTGTAGGCAGCACGACCTCCAACCCCTTCACATACTGTCTGACCACACCGTACTTGACTGCCCGTGTCCCTCCCGCATTGCACGCCACAAGGCCGCCAAGCTGCGCTCCTTCGTCACCCGGGTGCGGAGGGAACAGAAGGTCGGCTGCCTCAACCTCTTTCAGCATCTTCTCCAGGGTGGCCCCACCCTCTCCGACCACCATCAGGTTGTCGCGATCCACTTCCAGAATTCGGTCGAGCCGTTCAAGAGACAGGACGATGCCTCCTCTTGTGGGCACCGCTGCGCCGACACACCCCGTGCCGCCTCCCCTCGGGACGACCGGAATAAGGTTTTCGTTAGCCAGCCTCAGAATAGCGGAGATTTCCTCGGGGTTGGCGGGTTTGACCACCACCACGTCATTCCCGGGAGTGGGCCGCACCGGCAGTGCAGTCACATCAACCAGATAGGATTCGATAAGAGTTGCATCGGACACCACCCAATCATCTCCCACTATGCGCCTGAGTTCAGTCAGCAGTTCGTTCTTCAAAAGTCCTCCCTCTCGTTCATCAAACACAGCAGTTCGCGAACCGTAACGCATGCGCGGCAGTTGCACCCGATGACGTCAATGTCCACTACTGCTGCATACGGAACTACCTTTGCTGATTGTGGCGGAGTCTGTGCGTGTGGCAGGGCTGACGGTGAAGGACTCCCCTCGCTGCGCCACCACCGCAGCCTGGTGGGTGCATCGCCATGAAACTGCGTCGCAGCAGTCACATGAGATTCTCGGCAACGGGCACGCCCCGCTGACGTGAGAATCTCGGTCACAAGCACAGTCCTGACGGGCATCAATCCACGGCCATTTTACACTTCCAAAGAGGTATAGGGCACCCCTTCATGGTACCTTGGAGAAGCTAGTCAACATGCGTCCAAGTTCATGCGTGGATGTCCCCGTGACGAGTTCATCACGATCGGCAGACGGTGATGTGTCACTAACTCACTGGACAAGGACACATCCTTGACGTTCGGAATTCGGCGATGCTAATCTAGCACCATCAACTTCTCGCCACCCAGCATGAAAGACACCACCGAAACCCACCGCGTTTCTACCAGCGACGATATCGAGGTATCTACATACCTCGGCATCGCCAGTTCGCTGCAGGGAGAGCAACCGGCACCGCAGGACACTGAGCCCGTCAGCGGTCAGGAGACTATCGTCATACTCGACTTCGGCTCTCAGTACAGCATGCTGATTGCGCGGCGGATTCGAGAGTGTCACGTATACTGCGAGATACTTCCGCATGATACACCGTGGGAGCGGGTGTCTCAGCTCAACCCCAAGGGTTTCATCCTTTCGGGCGGACCGGCGAGTGTGTACACCCCGGGCGCTCCTCTTGCCCCGAACTACGTTTTCGAGAAGGGTCTGCCTGTTCTCGGTATCTGCTACGGTATGCAGGCTATCGCGCACCAGTTGGGTGGAAAGGTAGCCCCCGGCGAAAAGCGCGAGTATGGCCATTCGGTAGTTCATCTGGATGTAGACGACTGTGCGTTGTTCGAAGGATGGCCGCCTTCGAGCCCCGTTTGGATGAGCCACGGCGACGTGGTGAGTGAGCTTCCGCCGGGATTCAAGGCCTTGGCCTACACGGAGAACTCTCCTTTCGCAGTCATCGGCAATGACCAGTGCATCTTCGGGCTGCAGTTTCATCCCGAAGTCACGCACACACCTCAGGGACGCCAGATCATCGAAAACTTCGCCTACAGGATCTGCGGTTGCAGTGGCAACTGGACTCCTGCCCAATTCATCACCGAGAGCATCGCGCGCATCCGCGAACAGGTCAAGGACGGCAGGGTCGTCTGTGCTCTTTCGGGTGGGGTTGATTCCGCTGTTACCGCGACCCTTATTCACAGGGCAATCGGTGATAACCTGACGTGTTTCTTCATCAACAATGGGTTGCTTCGCAGCGGGGAGCCTGAGCGGGTACTCAGCACGTTTGCGAACAACCTTAAGGTTCGGGTGGTCTACGTCGACGCAACTGATCGCTTCCTGAACAAGCTGTGTGGTGTTGTTGACCCGGAGCAGAAGCGCCGCATTGTCGGCGAGGAGTTCATCTACATCTTTGAGGAAGAGGCTCAGAAGCTTGGCGCTGTCGACTTCCTGGCGCAAGGAACCGTCTACCCGGACGTCGTTGAGAGCGCGAGCTCTGCTGAGAATAAGGCATCGGCACGAATCAAGAGCCACCACAACGTGGGCGGACTCCCCGCAACGATGAAGCTCAACCTCGTGGAGCCCCTCCGGTACCTGTTCAAGGACGAGGTTCGTGAGGTTGGTCTTGCACTCGGCCTGCCTGAAGAGATGATCTGGCGACAGCCTTTCCCCGGTCCTGGACTCTCCATTCGTGTCATAGGCGAGGTTACCAGAGACCGACTGGATATTCTCCGGGCTGCTGACTGGATCGTGATGAATGAGGTGAAGAAGGCGAAGCTCTACGGTCAGCTGTGGCAGAGCTTCGCTGTCCTGACGGACGTCAGGAGTGTTGGCGTAATGGGAGACGCGCGAACCTACGGTTACCTCATCGCGGTCAGAGCCGTGACCAGTACTGATGCGATGACTGCCGACTGGGCCAGACTCCCCTACGAACTGCTCGACAGGATAGCCGACCGGATTATTAATGAGGTTCCACATGTGAACCGGGTTGTCTACGATGTTACGAGCAAGCCGCCAGCGACGATCGAGTGGGAGTAACTGCTCGCGTCAGATTCACGTAATCGTTCCAATGCGTCCATACTGTGCCCTGAACCGGACGAGATCACGAATTGTGAACCAGTGAGGAGCGAGAAGAAGTGAGGATCCTTGTTGTCGGCAACGGAGGACGCGAACACGCACTCGCGTGGAGATTGACACAGGACCCCGAAGTCACCGATCTCCTCGTGGCTCCGGGCAACGCCGGCACCGCAGGCATCGCTGAGAATATCGATATCCCTGCCACGGACCTCCAGGGACTTGCAAGGCTCGCCACGCAGCGCTGCGTCGACCTCGTAGTCGTCGGACCAGAGGTGCCGCTGGCCATGGGCCTCGTGGACGTGTTGCAGGATTCGGGAATACCGGTGTTCGGACCTGCGCGCGCGGCCGCGCGAATTGAAGCAAGCAAGGCGTTTGCACATGAGATTATGCAACAGTGCGGCGTGCCTGCAGCAGGGTCACGCGTCTTCACCACATATGCCGCCGCGCGGGACTACGTAGCGAACTCCTCACTCCCTGTCGTGGTTAAAGCCGACGGCCTTGCCGCGGGCAAGGGCGCCATCATTGCCGAATCACTTGCCGACGCGGACGAAGCGCTCAAGGACATTCTCCAACGCCGGGTATTTGGCGATGCCGGCAACCAGGTGGTTATCGAGGAATTCCTCTACGGGCGTGAAGTGAGCCTGCTCGCGTTCACCGACGGTACTCATGTGGCCCCGATGGTCCCGTCATGCGACTACAAGCGTGCCTACGATGATGACGAAGGTCCCAACACTGGCGGAATGGGCTGCTACAGCCCACCCGGTTTCTTTGATGACGACATGGTACTGAGGGCAACCGAACTTGCCATTACCCCCGTAATTCGAGCGCTGAAGGCGCAAGGCAACGAGTACCGGGGCGTCATCTATGCAGGGCTTATGGTTGAGGGCGACAGTATCCGCGTGCTGGAGTTCAATGCGCGCTTCGGTGATCCCGAGACGCAGATTGTCCTCCCCCGGCTCGAGAGCAGCCTCGCTGCCACACTGAAGTCCTGCGTCGACGGAACCCTTGATCCCCTGGCACTGCGCTGGAAGCCAGGCTGTTCCATTGGCGTGGTCATCGCTTCAGGAGGATACCCGGGCGAATACCGGAAGGGCTGCCCCATCAGCGGTCTCGACCGGGTGGACCCGGACGTCGCCGTCTTCCATGCGGGCACGCGATTGAGAGACGACGGCCAGGTCGTCACCGATGGAGGCAGGGTGATGTCGCTGGTGGCAACCGGCAGCACCATGGCCGAAGCACGGGAGCGCGTGTACGCAAACGTGATCAGAGTATCTTTCGACGATATGATGTATCGTACAGACATTGCACTGAGGGAGGTTGCCTAAGTGAATCCACTGGTGGGCATTCTGATTGGAAGCGAAAACGACAAGGAACTGGTGGCCCCTGCACTGCAGGTACTGGAGGAATACCAGGTACCTCACGAGTTGTCGGTCATGTCGGCGCACCGCGCAGGAGAGAAGGTGCGAGAGTACGCACTGTCCGCAGAGGAACGTGGCATACAGGTCCTGATTGCCGGCGCGGGCTACGCCGCACACCTTCCAGGAGTGCTGGCAAGTTGGAGTATGCTGCCAGTCATAGGTATTCCGTTGCCCACAAGCGACCTCCGGGGGGTTGATTCACTACTTTCGATCGTCCAGATGCCCGGTGGTGTGCCGGTCACCTGCGTGGGTATAGGGAGAAGCGGCGCCAAGAATGCGGCGCTTGCCGCAATCCAGATTCTGTCTCTGCACGATGACCGACTGAAGCGCGCCTATCGAACGTACCGCGAGAAGCTCGCGAATCAGTGAGGATCACATGATCGAGCGCTATTCACTGCCCGAGATGAAGCGAATCTGGTCTGATGAGCATAAGTTTGACCTCTGGCTGCAAGTCGAGATTGCCGTGTGCCAGGCATGGTGCGACCTCGGTAAGATTCCGCCTGAAGACATGGAGCGTATCCGGCAGGCGACGTACGACCTTGGCAGGTTTGCTGAGATACTCCAGGTCACTCATCACGATGTGACCGCCTTTCTCGCGGCTGTTGCAGAAAGCCTCGGACCAGAATCGCGCTACGTTCATCTCGGTCTCACGTCATCGGACGTCATGGACACCGCTCTCGGCCTGCAGCTGAAGGCCGCAGCGGCGATACTGAAGCGGGACGTCGATGAACTCACCCGCGTTCTCAGAGCGCGTGCGATAGAGCATAAGCACACATTGATGATGGGACGGACACACGGCGTCCATGCCGAACCAATGACGTTCGGGCTGAAGCTGGCCCTGTGGGTGAAGGAGATGGAGCGCAACGCCGAGAGGCTCGCGCGTGCCACCGACGCCATCGCAGTCGGTAAGATCTCCGGGGCGGTGGGTACTCATGCCACGGTACCGCTTGAAGTGGAAGAGATCGCGTGCCGAAACCTCGGGCTTGGTTTCGCCGAGGTGTCCAATCAGATCGTGCAACGCGACCGCCACGCAGAATTTCTCAGTACCCTGGCGATCATCGCAAGCTCCCTCGATAAGTTCGCCACAGAGGTACGAGCCCTGCAGAAGACTGAGGTACAGGAGCTTGAAGAGCCGTTCCAGTCAGGACAGACGGGGTCCTCCGCAATGCCACACAAGAGAAATCCCGAGCTTTGCGAACGGGTCAGCGGCCTCGCCCGCCTCATCCGTGCCAACGCACTGGCCTCCCTGGAGAACGTGGCCCTGTGGCATGAAAGGGACATCAGCCACTCTTCTGTTGAGCGCATCATCCTACCCGATTCGTGTCTGGCACTCGACTACATCCTCACCATATTCACATCAGTCGCGGCTGGCATGAAGGTCAACATCGACCGGATGCGCAAAAATGTCGAGGCCACCCGCGGACTGATCTTCTCACAACGAGCGCTGATAGCCCTGATCGACAAGGGGCTGAGCAGACAGGACGCCTACAAGGTCATACAGGACAGCGCCATGGCCGCGTGGGAGACTGGCCAGTCGTTCAGAGATCTGCTCGCCGCTGATTCCAGTGTACAGCGCCACCTGAAGCCTGAAGAATTCGATGCAGTCTTTGATTACACGTGCTTTCTGAAGGAAATCGACCGCATTTTCGCACGGGCCGGATTCGCAGATTGTGCTGATGACATCTCACAGAGCGGTCAGGGGCTCGCGCCAAGGTCATATTAGGAGGACAGCAACAATGCAAGCCGTCACCGAAACGTCCCTTCCACTTTCAGTTTACCAGCGTGGCAAGGTCCGAGATGTGTACGACCTGGGCAACGAACTGCTACTTGTATCAACGGACCGCATCTCCGCCTTCGACGTCGTGCTACCGACCGGTGTCCCTGAAAAGGGGCGTGTACTTAACCAGATGTCCGAATTCTGGCTAGGCAAGACAAGCGGGATCATCGGCAATCACCTGGTGGAGTCCATCAATGACGAGGCTGCTCTCGACCGACTCCACTCGCGGCTCCATCTCAGTGAACCCCTACCCACTTACCTGGTTGGCCGCTCGATGGTAGTGCGCAAAGCAGACAGAGTGCCAGTGGAATGCGTCATTCGCGGCTATCTCTCCGGCTCAGCCTGGGCTGAGTACCAAAAACACGGCACAGTCAACGGACATGCCATGCCTGCCGGGCTCCGGGAAAGCGAGAAGATGCCAAGCCCTCTGTTTACTCCGACGACCAAGAGTGAGACGGAACACGACCGCCCACTGACCGATGACGATGTTGCTGAACTCGCGCTGGAAAATACCATGCCTGAGCTTGAGAAGGCTACCCGCGCCGTCTATTCGTACGCAGTCGACTATGCGCTGGAGCGTGGGATCATCATAGCTGACACGAAGTTCGAGTTCGGCTGGCTGGAAGGTGAACTGATCCTGATCGATGAGGCACTTACCCCCGACTCAAGCCGCTTCTGGGCCATCGAGGACTACGAGGTCGGCAGGTCACAGCCAAGCTACGACAAGCAACCGGTTCGGGATTGGCTGGCAGGTTCGGGTTGGAACGACCAGATGCCGGTCCCTCCCCTGCCAGATGACGTCATCGCAAAGACTACAGAGCGTTATGTCCACATCTTTCGGTGGCTCACTGGCGAGACGATGTAGTCGTCAGGCTTGCTGATACGACGTGTACCAGCCGTCTTCGATTGCCGGGGCGCTGACCCTCTCGTACCACGGCGTGCCATAGGCGTTAGCCACCGACATCAGTACGCGCAACCGGTCCACCACGGTGGTCCGGAAGAATTCCTGCCGTTCCTCGCGCGAAGCAATCGATGTAGCCTCCTGCCATAGCGCGCGACCCGCAAGGAATCCACACGCACCGGCCTTGCTGGCGATCTCCACCTGGCGGACAAACAGGTCGAAATCCACTCCGCCACTTAGGATGATCCACGGAACCTTGCTCGCAGCGTCCAGCTTCCTGCAATTCTCAAGCATGACCTTGGGGTCGGTCTCAACACGAGCGTCCGCTGGAAACTCCGCCTTAAGGACATCGATTCCGAGCGGCGTGAGTTGCTCCGCAGTCTTGATGACAATGTCAGGCTTTAGAGCAGAGTAGCGCCCTGACTTAGCCTCATCCCCAACCGCATAACCAACAGGCTCGCAGATGAACGCGAGATCCTGCTCATCACACCAGGATGCGAGTTGCTCCACCAGCGCACGCTGTTGAGCGGCCACCTCTACATCCGGCCGGTAATAGAGCAGGAGTTTCGCAGCATCGCCTCCCATCTTCCTGATCTTCCCGGCGTTCCATCCATCAAGAGGCCGGCTCACACGTGATTCCGCACCACCCTCGTAGCCGGTCTCCTCCAGTGATACCGCGAGACCGGCTTCACTTGACAGCAGGTTCGCCGCAATAGCCTGGGCCGCGCCATACACTGGATCAAGGAGTATCGCACTGCAGTGCGGAGACAAGGCACCAGTGACATCGTACTTGAAGTCCACCATGTCCTGATACGATGGTTCGTTTCCTGTTCCTTCCTTCAGCATCTTCGCAAGCGAACCGCGATGATCAAGCGCACACATGCATATGAAGCCTCGATCATCTGCGAGCCGCTGGAGGCCACGGTACTTCCCGATCGTCATCTTCTTCATGTCGTCACCTCGCAAGTACTTTCATTAGGTAGAGCAGGTCAGTATCCAATGCCTTATCATTCCGCCACGTCTGCTCGAACGGAGTTTCGACCACCTTGCCATTCATCAGTCCAACCATCACGCCGGTGCGACCCTCAACCAGGGTTCGCACAGCTCCGGCACCCAGCTTGCTGGCAAGTAACCTGTCCTGAGCTGTTGGAGGACCGCCGCGCTGCACGTGACCGAGCACGCACACGCGGTAATCCATTACCAGTCCGTGGCCAAGCTTCTCGGCGATCTCGAATGCTCGGCCGGCATCATCCCCCTCAGCGACCACAACTATGCTGGCGCGCTTTCCTGCCGCCAGACGTTCGCGAATGGCTGCGCTTAGACCCTCCAGGTCCGTGCGAATCTCGGGTACGAGGATATCCTCCGCGCCGCCGGCAACTCCCACACTAAGCGCGATGAATCCACGTGTACGGCCCATGACCTCCACGAAGAACAGCCTCTCATGCGCCTCGGCAGTGTCTCGGAGGCGGTCGATGGCCTCCATTGCCGTGTTGACCGCAGTGTCGAAGCCGATGGTAGCATCCGTGCCGTACAAGTCATTATCGATGGTTCCCGGCACGCCGACAACGTGTACATCACTGACAGCGGACAACTCCTGCGCGCCACGGAACGTTCCATCACCGCCTATCACCACCAGCCCGTCAATGCCAAACCTGGCGATATTCTCGGCTGCCTTGCGCAGTCCCGCTTCGGTTCTCATCTCCTCACAGCGTGCCGTCCCGAGCAGCGTCCCTCCGCGGTGAATCAGATTCGCAACAGCTCTTGGTCCCAGCTCTACCGTCTCCTCATCGAGGAGTCCAGCGTAGCCGCGGCGAATACCGAGCACCTCGAGTTCATATGCGGCAGCCGTCCGGACCACCGCCCGGATAGCAGCGTTCATTCCCGGCCCATCGCCCCCACTCGTAAGCACACCTATGCGTTTCATCATAGTCCTTACCTCTATAACAGCCTACCACATCACGTGTCAGCGCTGAAGCACGCGCCGGAACCATCTGCAGATGCTGCATACACGATGAAACCAGTCATGTGGATAACGTTCAGCGAGTCAGTCGGATTAATGGTCCAGCACGCCCTTACTGCTGGGCACCTCGCCACCGCGCCTCGGGTCAAGCTGACATGCCCCATCGAGAGCTCGCGCCAGCGCTTTGAAAAGGGCCTCGGCCTTGTGATGATCGTTAGTCCCGTATTCCACGGCCGCGTGCAGCGTTACCCGCGCCTCGGAGGCCAGGGTCACGAGAAAATGCCGCACCATGTCGCTCTCCAGATCACCGATCAGGGCGCTGCTGAAAGGCGCCGATATATAGCCGCCACCACGCCCGCTCATATCAACCGCCACCATGCAGAGAGCCTCATCCATGGGGATGGCTGCGTGAGCCATCCGCACGATGCCCTTTCTGTCTGCGAGCGCTTCATTGAACGCCCTTCCCAGGCAGATTGCGACGTCTTCGACCGTATGATGCTGGTCATCACCTGAGGCGGAGATGACGAGATCGAACATACCATGTCTGGCGATCTGAGTAAGGAAATGGTCGAACATCCGAATGCCGGTACTGATGTCGGCCCTCCCCGTACCGTCTAGCGACAATTCAATCGCGATGCGAGTCTCAGCAGTTTCACGTGCAACCGAGGATGTCCTATAACTCATTCCATACCTCCCCTAACGCTTCCAGCAAGGCATCCGTGTCTTCGGGAAGCCCCGCGCTTATGCGCAGGCAGTCCCTCAGACCATCACTCTCGTAGAAACGAACGAGTATTCCTCTTCCACGCAGCCCATCGCGCAGCCTCCGTGCCGCGGTTTCGTCGCCGCTTCGTCCTTTCTGATCGACGCGACACAGGACGAAGTTAGCCTTGGACTGGTGCGGGTGCAGAAACGCGAAGGACGCGAGTCCCTCTGTCATCCTGTCACGCTCCGCCCTGAGCTTGTCGACATTCGACAGAAGGTAGTCTGCATCCTGTAGCGAGGCAACCGCGGCAGCCTCGCCAGCCACGTTCACATTGTAGGGCTGCTTGATGGTCAAGAGGTGGGACGAAAGCTTCTCGTGACAGAGCGCATACCCGACGCGCACACCTGCGAGTCCCGCCCACTTGCTGAACGTCCTCAGCACAATCAGGTTCGGATACTCCGGAATCAGTGAGGCAACCGTCTCCGAGGCAAACTCGAAGTACGCTTCATCCACTGCAACGATGATTTCCATGTCCAGCAACTGCCGCACCTCCTCCGTGGAGGCAACATCACCGGTTGGATTGTTCGGTGAGGCAACAAATATCACCCGCGTGCGAGGCGTCATCGCCTGCCGGAGCCCCTCTACATCGAGCGCGAAACCACTAAGCCTGGGCACATCAACGAGGCGTCCCCCGGAAAGTGTGACGAGAAATGGATACATTCCGAACGTTGGAGGAGCGTTCAGAACCTCATCGCCGTCACAAACGAACAATCTGAGCACAAGGTCTATGAGGTCATCGCTGCCATTACCACACACGATATTCTGTGGAGGAAAACCAGTGTAGTCCGACAATGCCTCCCGAAGTTTCCGCTGCAGCGGATCGGGATAGATGTGGTAATACGGGAATCGCGCGAGCACCTCACGCGCCCTTGGGGACGAGAGATACGGATTCTCATTGCCATCGAGCTTGACGATCCTTCTACCAAGCTCCCTCTCGAGCACATCGATCGGTTCAACAGGATCGTAACCTCGCATGGTGGCGAGGCCGGGTCGGATCAACCGTTCCACGCGGTCTATGTCCACAGGTCACCTCGTGCCGAGTCTCTTCTCAACTGCCCTGGCGTGTGCTTCCAGTCCTTCGGCCCTGGCGATGGCGACCGCCGCAGGCCCAAGGCGAGACATTGTAGCACTGCCGAGTTGCGCAATACTCGAGTACTTCACGAAGTCCTCTACCCCGAGGACAGACGAGAATCGTGCACTGCCACCGGTGGGCAAGACATGGCTGGGACCGTCTACGTAGTCGCCCATCGCCACGGGAGACGCACCACCAAGGCATATGCAGCCGGCATTCAGTATCCGCTTGAGACACTCACGGGGGTTTGCTACGAGGACTTCCAGATGCTCGGGTGCGTATTCATTAGAGAGGTGCACTGCCTCATCGATCGAATCAACCACCGCGATCACGCCCCTGTCCACCGCTTCCGAAAGACCTGCAGAATTCCCGAGTTCCTGCAACTGCCGTTGCAGTTCCTGATCGACTCGGTCGGCCAGTTCTGGCGAATCGGTAACTAGTGCGACAGCTGCCTCAGGGTCATGTTCCGCCTGGGCCAGGATATCAGCAGCACAATACTCGGGCGACGCGGTTGCATCGGCAATGATGAGGACTTCACTCGGACCGGCAAGACTATCGATGGCGACAGACCCGAAGACCTGCTTCTTCGCAAGCGTGACAAATATATTGCCAGGTCCACATATCTTGTCGACCCGTGGGACAGATGCGGTGCCATACGCCATCGCTGCGATAGCCTGGGCTCCACCTATTGCGAACACACGGTCGACCCCAGCGATGTCACAAGCACTCAGCGTCGCCGGAGACACCTTCCCTTGAGGTCCTGGCGGCGTTGCCACAACTACTTCCACGACACCAGCCACCTTTGCCGGTATGGCAGACATGAGTACAGAGGATGGGTACGCATAACGTCCTCCAGGCACATACAAACCCACCCGGCGTAACGGCAGGATATTGCGGCCGAGTTCATCGTCGATGAAATGGGGCCCGGTGGGAATGGCATACGCTTCGTGGTACTCCCGAATGCGTGATGCAGCCAGACGCAGCGCGTCAAGAAGTGCGGGGTCGATCCTTGTGCATGCAGACGTTATCTCAGTACGTGGCACTTCAAGGCTGAGAACGTCAATCCCGGAGATCATGCGGGTATACTCGTGAACCGCTTCGTCACCACGCGCACGAACACCGCCGAGTATGCGGTCAACGACCTGAGCGGGAGACAATGGTTCCCCGAACGTGGTGCGTATGCTCTCCAGCAGGCTGGGTTGACCTACGAGAGACTCGAGGGGATCCGGCCTTTGCAGCATTCGCATCGCCATGTCCAGACCAACTGCCCTTTTCATCCGACAGCTCCTTTCAACAGCCCGGCGACCTCCTCGATGCGTGTTCTCTTGAACGGATCCGCAAGGCTCTCGGTATTGGCGATGAGGCACGCGCTGGAGCGAAGAATCACTTCGATGATCTTGAGCCCGTTCTCCACGAGCGTCTTGCCAGTCTGCGTATTGTCCACCAGCAAATCGGCGTCATCGGACAGAAACGCCTCACTCGCCCCCCACGTTGGCATGACCTTGTAGCAGACGAAGTGATTGTCACGCAGATACCTGTCCGCAATGTTGACGTATTCGGAAGCCACCCGAAGAGGACGGAAGCCTCCTCGTGCGACGTAATCGCGCAACTCCTCCGTAGAGCTTACAGGCACGTTCTGGCTTAGGGCGGCAACCACCCTCACCCTGCCGAATCCCAGGTCCACAAGTTCAATTACCGGGCTGCTTGGAAACGTACACCGATGCTCGGTCAACCAGTCCTGCCCCGTGACGGCAAGGTCGAAATGCCCGCTGGCCACCTGAATCGGCATGTCCTGTGGACGAATGACCTTGGCGGCAAGCCAGTCGTGTTCTGCCAGCAAGCGACGCTCAACCGTGCGTCCCGCGTAGCCTGGCACATGAATCCCAGCACGCTCCAGCAGTTCAACCGCCGGTGTCTTCTGATGTCCGTCAGGCAATGCCAGCCGAATGTCACGAGACTGCCACGTGGCCAGCGACTCTGCGCGGAACTGCTCAGCAGTGAATGGCGGCACGGATCGGTCTGTCACGCGATCACGGCAAAACCGGCTGTTCACCAGCGAGAGCACCTCGCTCATGTCCTTGCGCGACAGGGATTCGCGGTTACCCACCAGAACGGCCTGCACGTCAAACAGCCGTCTGAGTGGTACCAGTCCCTGCGACATCAGGTCGCGTTCAGTCTTCGCCCACATC
Source organism: Dehalococcoidia bacterium (assembly GCA_003562555.1). GTDB lineage: Bacteria > Chloroflexota > Dehalococcoidia > GIF9 > AB-539-J10 > SKVJ01. The sequence goes on along the minus strand of PWUO01000233.1, from coordinate 997 downwards.
ACTACCAGATCAGCCGATTCGGGAGGATAGACCTCGGCAGCTCCCCACACGGGAAATACGCGGAAACGCCGGAGCCTGAGTTGCGTCGCCAACTCCGTGGCGAGATTCGGGTACTCGGACACGATCCGGATTGGCTGTCTCGAGGCAGCGACTGCGTCCAACGAAGCGAAACCGGAAGCGGCGCTGGATGCGAGGAAAACGGCACCATCGTGGTAATCCAGTGGTGAGACCTCGATCAGGGAGGCGGCCGGATAGCGCGCCTTCAGTTCCCTGACCCAGTCCGCCCCGCAGATGCCAAGGTCGTAGTTGCCAATCGATACGTGTACCGAAATGTCCCGCTCCTGCAGGATCTTGGCCGACAGGTAGTCAAACCGGGACGAACAGATCCGGTAGTGCCTGGTGCCGGGGCTGTAATCGCAGAAGGAGACGCCGGTCGCATCCAGCATCTCCGACGTGGGACCGAGGAATCTCCCCTTGGGGAGTGCGATTCGAATACCGACCGGGTTAATGGGCTCCACGTTAACCAACTCTACCCCTGGACCCGTTCGATGGCCTCGCAGATAGAGCAAACCACCTTCACATTGGTGTCCGAGTCAGTCAATTCCACGCTGTCCTGGTCCTGGGCCGAGACTTTCATGACCCACCGGTATCGTGCGGTGAAGTCGGATCCCCGCCGAATGCCAACGACTGCGTTACCACCTGCTGCGCGCACCTCCCTCGCAGCCGACAGCGTCCGACAGACCACACCGGGCGACGCCTCGTCGCACACAACCGCGATACATTGGACAACGCACGGAGCCGCACGCAGGAGACTCATCAACTGATCGATATAGAGCGCGAACCCACAGGCGGTGATATCCGGTCCTCCCATCATGGGGACCAGATCATCGTACCTTCCTCCTCCTCCGACCTTCTCCCCTGCGGCACTCACTAACTGGAAGCACAGTCCGGTGTAGTACTCAAAGCTACGGACGGCCGTGATGTCGATTTCATAGCG
>PWUO01000104.1 GCA_003562555.1 Dehalococcoidia bacterium | reverse complement strand
CCTTCCCATTAAACCTGGTTAATTGAACCAATAGCAATAAAATTTTCTAAAGTGTTTTTATAATCATCATCTGTATTGTCCCTTATACATAGCAATGCATCACCGGCGTAAAACAAATCTTCGTATTCTCCTATCCTTCCGCTGCGTATGATACTATATATCTTCCCTGCTACTGCATAGGAGTCACTGGGGTAATCATCCTGGTCTTCGGCATCAAGGGTTGCTGCGCTATCAATAGCGTCTGCAAGCTTTTCCCATGTTGCGCCGTTGTATATAGTATAATCTGCTTCCGACTCTACATAAGCTATATCTGCCGCCTCGGGGCTTACATAAACGGCATCCCTTGCTGTAGTTGTCCGGTGTGACCCAAGGAACTTACCCTGCAAAGGCAATCTTATATCAGAAAGCGATATAACGGGATATCTTGATCCAACCATCCTTCTTACGATAAAACTGTGCATAAGCACCCTTAATATGCTTTGTCTGGCATGCATAGCAAGGCCGGCGGATGTTTGTGATGCTCCCTCTACCCCAGATTTCTGGTACCATAGCTGCAAGATGAAGTTCAGCAAAAAGCTTCGCATAAGCTCATACACCTGTCCTATGATTGTTTTAGACGTATGGCCTGACTCTGCCAATGTAATGGTAATCTCCTGATCTGAATACACAATCATTTGTACATCGCTCGGCTTAATATACTTAGGTATAAAGCCATCAAATGTCTCGGAGGCACTTTTTAGCGCCCGGAGCAAAAACTCCATATCATCCGGACCGCTGGCCTTATCTGTGTCCGGCTGACCATCCTGGTTCTTTAGGTTTCGTGCAACAAATTGAGTCTCGGCATCCAAAGCTTCTTTTAGGTTGGAAATGCCGTACTTATACCGGACTATACCCCCCTTAAGAGAGTACAACCTGGTGTGCGAAATGTGATATGTCTCGGCCATTGTATTATATTTTTAGTTAAAATCTCTGAGGAACTTTTATCCTGTTTTTTAGTGCTGTTCTGTAGGTTGCTGCATCTGATAGTAATTTAAGGGCAGCTTGGTAATTCATTTCATGCAGATGTTGCTGCATAGCATATTGCTCGACTCCCTCCTGCCACATAGAAAGCACCCCTTCGGTAAGTGCCCTCGTTATAGCATAATTTACTAACTCGAGGCCTTCTTTGGACAGCGCGCCTTTACCGATTATAGCAACAAGCAGCATATCTTCTTCTGTACTTGGCGGATCATCAAAGTCAGAAACATCCATGGACACCTTAAAATCCTCCCATAAAGTATCCTGCAAGCTATGCGGGGTGAACCGTGTTATTCCTTCACCAGTAAGACGGGTCATTAGCTTAGGAGTGGCCGCAATCACAACCTCGTCCACATAAGTCAAAAACACGGGCTTTTCCTCCGGGGTTAATGTAAGCATACGGTCCGGGTGCTCAGGGGTGCGAATCTTGGTCGCATCAAGCTCTGAAAGATGGACAACCTTTCCGAATATTTCTTCTAAATTGATCATTATCAGATCGATATCTTTTAGTGCGCAAATCATATCATTAAGTTTTTAAATTATTCTTTTCATTTTTGCAAAAATAAACCCACCGCCAAGTGCCAGCGTAATCCAGAAGAACCATCTATACAGCCGCGTCCAGAAGTTATTTACAATTACCTCATGAACCTCAACACGCTCCTTAACCGTATAGGTACTTTGCTCTTTAATGGCATTTTCTATTGTCTGCTCCAATTCGGCCTCTTTCTGATGCAACTCATGTGTAAGCCTGCCATTAATAACCTGTGCCGCCGAATAAGCAAATTGTGTAGTCAGCTCCGAAACATCTGTCTGATAGCCTTCCGGCGTTTTATATACAATGACTTCCTTTTCCTGAATTACCGTATCTGCCGGCAAGGTGACATAGATAGTCGTGTCTCTCCACTTAACTTCCGTTTCCACCTTAGTTTCTGTTATCACCTGCGGCGGATATCTTTCTGCGCACCACTTTTGCATTGAGCAGGAACTTGCCGTAAATACCAGTAATATAAATATTATTAGTCTCATGAGTGGTATTTGAGTTTTGTGGTTATCATTCTTTGCAATGCATCGAAACATAATTTCGCAAACTCCCCCTGGCCGTGTATAGAATATATCAGCCCAGACGCGTGCCATGCAAGCATGTCAATTAGGCTGTCATCAAGTGCCTCTGCGTTATCCGGCTTTTTAACATAAATGAATTCACTCACATCATTTGCCCCAGCTGTTTCTCCGGTAGGAGGATAGCATGTAACGATATCTACTGTTCCATTATGAGAAAGCACCCCTGCGGGCTTGTTTATAGTGGCTTTAAGATGCTTATATATCTGTAGGTCTATCCTTGGGTGATTGGCTGGCAGAAGGTCAGAGATGTGCCGGTTCCAGTGGTCTAATTTAAGTTTATGTAGTCTTAAGAAGTCTGTCGGACAAGGCACATCCACACTTAAATCTTCTATGAGATTTGCTGGTTCCGGCAAAGGTGACGCCACTACAGGAAGGGCAAGAATAGAGGGCAGGGTCTCAAGCAGGTTTATAGCAGCATAATCCAGTTGAGCCTCTATCTGTGGGTCTAAAATAGTTGTCCCCTGATCCAGAGGATTTACTTCATCCATTTTCGCCCTAACAACCGCTTTAATTTGGTCGCGTGTCATTGGCTTAATATTTTTGGTTTATGACTACTCCCTTTCCCAGTTCGGGTATTCAATATTGAATTCTTCGGCAAATTTAAGTACCGCAGGGATGTTTTTTAAATTACTCCAACTGATTTTGAATTTCTTGTTTAACTCCGCCTTAGCCTGAGTGGCGTTCTTGGCCGGAGAGATATAAGCCTGGGGCTTCTCTTTAACAACCTCTGCAGGATCCTCAACTACTGGTGGAGGCGCCGGGTTCATGTTAATAGTTTTGGTAAGCTGGAACTTCTTTCCATATCCCGGATGCTTTTCAATAGCCGCCTGTAATTTAGGATCATTGGTGGAATAGCTGCCGTTTATACGCCTGGGGCTATTTATTCCCCCTTCAAGTGATATCGGGATGTTTTGCCCATCTACATTCACCCTTATTACAAGATGCATAAAATACTTTGAGGTATATACTTTCCTTGTCATGACTTTGATTTGTTAAGGTTAACAAAAAGGGAGGAAGTGCCAGCCCCCTCCCTTATTTAATTAAAATATTGTCTACTAAGAACCTACTGATTCAGGCTGCAAGATAGCATGAGTATCTGCATACCTTGTTTCCAAGCCAAAATGCTCTTCAAGAACATAAGCATTGGCCTTTTTGATACCTGAGCTCATCAGGTCAAGCTTCCTTACCTTCATCGGATCGTAAACCCTCTTGCGAATATTGTTCAGGTCAAGAACAACTGCAGAATCTTTAAAGCCATGGTAGTTGAAAAGCTGGTGGTGACGAATAAGCAGTACGCCGAAGTTGGTCTCCACCTTGGAAAAAGTCAGACCGTAAATTACTTCCGTGGAATTACCGTCTATCTGCTTGCTTACATGCGGGACCTCGCTTAATCTCTCGTTCAGGTCGCTGCCTATAAACATATACCTACGGTCGCTTCCTGCATTGCCAACAAATATCTGTTTGGACCAGCCTGCGAATTCCTTATCGGTAATATCACCGGTAGGGATCTCAATATTCCTCTCTATAAATCTCGCTACACCACCTGAGTGATATTTGTAGTCATCACCGCGGGGGTCAAATACCTTCCTGCGCACCCCAAACCATGAGGTTGCTTCCATTTTACAACGAAGGTCAAATAAGGAGAGTGTCTGCATATCCCTGATATCCCAATCTACCTCTTTATTATGCATTTTCTGCCATAGCGATTCTTCAACCTGCGCCATGTGCTGCTGAGAGTAGTTCCACCTATCGGTAGGCAGGTGTCCGTAAGGATCTGTCTGCGCATCAAGTTCTGCCTTGGAATTACCCAGGCGTCCAATAGATGTCTCATCAGCTATAGTTGCGGGAGGCACACTGCCGTCCTGCTGCCCAGCCTGATCATCCCCGTTAAGGAATATAACTTCAAGGGTGTCTGACGACTTGCCTACAATATGAGCAACAAGTCCCAGTCCATCTTCTCCGTTAACTCCATGGAATATAAAACCATCATCTACCTGCCATACCTTCCCGTTGGTAACAGTCAGTTCATAAACGCTGTCTGACGGCAATGTAGCTGGCCTTGTGAACGCTGCGCCAAGCTTATCTACAAATGGCCGCAATTCACTGGAATAAAACTTAAAGTCCAGACTTCCTGTTTTTTCATGAGCGCCTGCCTCTCTTATTAGCGTGTCCAAAGGGGCGGCTGCCGGCATTATCTTAGTTATCTTCTTCGATATATCCGGCCTAAGTAGATTTTCGCTTTCCGCCATAGCTTTCTCCGTGGT
>PWUO01000015.1 GCA_003562555.1 Dehalococcoidia bacterium | reverse complement strand
TGCGACGCAGGGAGCCAGCTTCAACGAAGTTGTGCGACATGCCTACCGTGTTAGAGAATCATTGTGCCTGTTCTACTGCCTGGAGACACTGTTCTACCGCGACAAAGGGGGCCGGATATTCAAGGCCAAGCCGTGGGCCGAGGCTGAAAGACGTAGCGGAACCGACTTCAAGGCCCTCACCAGAGTGGACTACTCGACGGGTGGAATCGTCAAACCGGTGTCTCGCGCTAAGTCTAAGAAACAACTGCTGAAGCGCATGGCTCAGATGGCATCTGAGCAGGTCAAAGGCAGACGGTTGTCCGGGGCGATAGTGCACGTGAACGCCGACCGTGATGTGGCCTGTCTCCAGGAGATGCTCCAACACGAGGTCCTTTGTGACGGAGTATATGTGTCGCACGCCAGTGCTGGCAGCACCATCCACAGCGGTGAAGGCTTCGTCTCCTTCGGTTTTTGTGCCAAGGACTGAGAGTTCTGCAGTCTGCTTCGTCCTCATGGATATCTCCGTCGCGCTGCACATCGCCTCACCAGACAGTTAGGCCAGTGCCGAAGAGACTTGATGTTCAGCACGAGGATATCCATGAAGGTGGTAAGGCGTATCTCTCGGCTGCTCATGGTGAGTATGGTAACCAGCGGGCAGATCCTCAACTGAGTGACATAGTGGATGCGCGTGTGCAGATACGGGATGCATTTGAATCCACCGAGCACCTGAGTCGCTTTCCGGGCACCTGCACTTTTTCGGCCGACAAAACTCTTGACGTACCGTCGGCACACCGCGAAGCGGCTGTACGACTCATACGATGTCTGACTCAGGTGCTCAGCAGGTATAGCCAGTATTCCAGACGCGAGAGATCGGCCTCTCATCCTGGTCGAGATCGGCCGCAGTCGGTCCTTCAACCGCCAGAGGACGGAGTGGCGCACTCAGCGTCCGTCGCGCACACCGAGATAATCAAAGTCTGATGCGGTATCATTGCATGAGAACAGTCAGCCGGAAGGGCTTCCCGCGATGTGAGGTGACGCCAGGCGCATGGGCCGCGGAGGTCACCTTGCTTAGCAGCGTGTGGAATCCTGACTGAGTCTGGATCAGACGATCGTATTCGGCGACGGATCGACCATAGCTTCGCGGTCATCTCTGCCGGAGAAGGGAGAAAGCTGATGGACACATCGCGAGTAGTGGTTACCGGTCTGGGGACGGTTAATCCAATCGGTAGTACCGTGCCTGAGTTCTGGAAGAATGCTGTAGACGGAAAGTCCGGAATTGGTCATATCACCCGTTTCGATGCTGCCAGCTTCCATGTGAAATGCGCGGGTGAGATTAAGGACTTCGATCCTTACCTGCACATGGATCCAAAGGCTGCCGACCGCAATTCGAGGGCCGTGCACTATGGACTCGCAGCCGCCCAAGAGGCGATGACGCAGTCTGGAATAGATATGAACCGCGAGACACCAGAGCGGGTGGGCGTCTGCGTCGCCTACATGACGGACAGCGGCTACAACGTGCAGCAAGCCGAGATTGTGCAGCGGAGAGGAACGCGGCGAATGGATCCGCTGTTCGTTGCCCGATCAGGCCCCAGCGCTCCCGCAATGCAGATCGGCATGACATTCCAGGCCCGGGGACCAAACAGCAGTGCCCATAGCCTGTGCGCGTCAGGAGCAGACGCCATTAGCACCGCGATGGATTTCATCAAGCTTGGCTACGCCGACGTCATGATCGCCGGGGGCACGGACTCCTGCCTCTCTCCCCTCAGCATGGCGGGTCTGGATATCCTCGGTGCTGTCAGCCGTGAACCTGACCCCGCGATTGCATGCCGACCGTTCGATGCCGCGAGAAGCGGTTTCGTGTTCGGCGAGGGAGCAGGACTCATCGTGCTGGAGTCGCTTGAGCACGCGAAGGCGCGCGGCGCCGAGATTCTTGCTGAGCTCGGCGGCTCCGGCTGGACATTCGACGCCTCCGACTATGCCACTCCAGTGCCAGAGCCGAAAGCTCACGCAATAAGGTTCGCACTGACGCGGGCTGGAGTCGCTCCGGAAGAGGTATCCTACGTCAATGCTCACGGCATCGGCACCCGGGCACATGATCCGATCGAGACGCAGGCTCTTAAGCTTGCGTTCGGTGACCATGCGTACAAGCTTGCGGTGAGTTCGACCAAGCCGATGACCGGACACGCAGTCACCGCCTCCGGTGCCATCAAGTCCATTGCGTGTGTCATGACACTGTTGTCCGGCGTGATTCACCCGACCATTAACTATGAGACACCAGACCCAGAGTGCGATCTCGACTACGTTCCGAACACTGCGCGTGACTGCAACGTCGACGTGTGCCTCAGCAACAGCTTCGGACTTGGTGGACAGAACTGCTGCCTGGTATTCCGCAGATTCGGAGGGTAGGATCCGAACGGACGGACCGACTTCCATCCGTGGAAACCCAAATCAGGTTCACCGGCACCGTAAAAGCCTGGTGAACCTGATCAGGCGGACCACCGGATCAACCAGTCCATACCGGACCAGGGACCGAAGCGCCCCATTGTGTGCTATGGCAGCGGCTGCAGGAGGGCTGGCAGCATTATAGACATCGATAAAGGACCTGCCGACGCCGTTACCCAGCAGTACTACGTCCCGGTACTTCATCAGTACCTCGATCACGTCGGCAAACGGTTAGCCGTAACAAACCGTGGATGAAACAGGGAGCAGTGAGAACGAATCTCCTGCCCCTGACTGACGTGAAGCCATGACTGGGCATGCTGAGCATAGCCAAGCCATCACGCCAGTGGTCGCAGAAACCATGCTCGGCGGTGATACCTCTCGCCAGTAATCCTGGCCCTCCGAGCGGGGTTGTGACTGCACCATGATGACCCGTATACTCCTGAAATCAATGACTACGGAGGCCGGACAGTGAAAGCATTCTTCCACCCTTCTCAGGACAAGCACATTCCAAAGACCTTCTTCTCCAGGGGCAAGATGCGTCAGCCGCAGGAAGTGCCGGAACGCACTGGAAGGTTGCTGGAAGGACTGAGGGCACTTGACGTGCCGGTGTTACAGCCAACTGATAGTGGACCCGGTCCGATTGCCCGGATACACGATCTGGGCTATCTGCGCTTCCTCGAATCGGCCCACCGCCGTTGGATGGAGATGGATGACTGGGGCGATGAGGTGATGTCGAACATCTTCGTCCGCTCGCCCAACGCCATGCGAGGTATTCTCGCCGAGGCTGGCCGCTACATTGCGGACGGCAGCTCCCCAATTGGGGCCGACACTTGGGAAGCTATCTACTGGAATGTCCAAACCGCCCTCGCGGCCGCCAATGCGGTGATGGCCGGTGACCGTAGCGCCTACGCCCTGTGCCGACCACCCGGCCACCACGCCCGCCGCGATGCCGCCGGCGGCTTCTGTTACCTGAATAACCCTGCCATCGCTGCCCAGCATATGACGGCGCGGTTCCCGCGGATCGCCATCTTGGACACCGACATGCACCATGGACAGGGCGTTCAGGAGATCTTCTACAACCGCAGCGATGTGCTCTACATCTCCATCCACGGTGATACCACGAACTTCTACCCGGTTGTGACAGGTTTCGAGGGTGAGAAGGGCGAAGGGGAAGGCTATGGCTACAACATCAATCTGCCGATGCCCCATGGCTCGAGCGAGGACTACTTCTTCGACAGGCTTGAGGAGGCGATGGTGGCGATTCGATTGTTCGAGCCCGACGCTCTGGTGCTACCGCTGGGATTCGATATCTATCTGAACGACCCGCAGGCCAAGGTCGCGGTGACAACGGAAGGCTTCTACCGACTGGGCAACCGCATCAGCCGTGCCGGCTTGCCTATGCTCGTGGTGCAGGAAGGTGGCTACGACCTTGAGACGCTGAGCATCAACGTACAGCAGTTCTTCAAGGGATTGAACGCCTGATCACGTGCGAACTCGACTCGAACAAGCCCAGTTGGGTCGCGTCCAGTCACACGGACTGGAGCAGGCACTATCTGGCAGTACAAGCCCGACGCGTGCTATCGTGGCCTCAGGAGGCGCTCTCACCGGTATGCCCTGTCGTATCGCGGATTGCGCCGGTGATAACGCAATGGATCCGCGGAAACTGCAGGCGCTGGGTCAATGCCAACGGTGGTTCATTTTGACATTGCGACGGACGATCCGCAGCGAGCAAAGGTCCTCTAAGAATCACCCTTCGACCGGAAGATTGCAAGCTTCCCGGGGATGACGGACTTGTAGCACGTAGGGACCAAACATCTTGAAGGGCAAAGGGGCGTTGGTGGTGGACTTGGTAGGCGAGGGGATCCTTTCCAACGAATCACCGCCTACATAGGCGTCGATAGCATCGACCGGTACACTGCGAGAGCGGAGGAGTTGGGTGGACGGGTAGGTCACCCCAGGATGGCGGTGCCGGGATGGGGCTATCT
>PWUO01000279.1 GCA_003562555.1 Dehalococcoidia bacterium | reverse complement strand
GACCGGCTGAGCCGCGGCTCTCCGATGTTCTCTGTCTACATCTCCCAGGCGAGTGTGCCCTCGAACGCGTGTGAGAACAACTCGATCATGCCTTCCTCGGTGACCTCGCGCGGGTTGCGGCGGCAATGGTTCGGGCTCTTCAAGACGTTGCGGGCGATCATCGGGATCATGTCCTCCGTGACGCCCACCTCTTCGAGGGAAAGTGGTAGCCTGAGGTCTTGCATTAGCTTTGTGAATGCCACGGGGGCAAGATAGGCGGCGTCCCGCACGGACAGTCCCTCGACTTCCTCTCCAAGGACCTCGGCTATCGCGGCATGTTTCTCAAACTGCGCCAGTGCGTTGTACTCCATCACGTAAGGGAAGGTGATGGCGATGGCATGGCCATGAGGGTAGTGGAGGTTCGTGGCGGGATACACGTACGCGTAGCCACACGCGTGGCCAATGGTGGTGTCGGCGTTGCCCATGACGATTCCTGCGAGGAGGGATGCGAGCGCCATCCCCTCGCGCGCCTCCATGTCGCTGCCCTTGCAATAGGCCCTTCTCAGGTACGCGTTAACCAGACGCATCGATTCGATGGCAAGGGCATCGGTAAGAGGGTTCGCCTGTATCGACTGGTAACCCTCGATTGCATGGCACAGCGCATCGATACCGGTGTTGGCAGTGACCGGTCCGGGCATCGACACCGTGAGCGCCGGGTCTACGATTGCAACATCGGGGTAGAGCATCGAACTGACCAGCCCGACCTTGAGTTCGGGAGTTGCAAAGACCGCGGTGTCCGATACCTCGCTGCCGGTGCCCGCCGTAGTGGGACAAAGTGCCATGGGGGCAAGTGGCTTGCTGAAGCCCTCCTTGATCCATTGCATTATGTGCCCTTCATTCGTAAGCGCCACGGCTGCGCCCTTGGCGATGTCTATGGCGCTGCCACCGCCAAGTCCAACGATGCTGTCAAACCCGCCGCTTCGTACGAAATCGATGGCTTCTTCTCCGACCTCAACTGAAGGCTCAGCCTGGGAACCGTCCCAGACTTTGGACTTCATTCCGGCCGCGTCAAGGGCGGACTGGACGGCGGCGGCCCATCCGGCCGCTGCGATTGTCGTGTCCGTGATGATTGCTGCATTAGATGCACCGTACGCCTTGAGTTCCGTTCCTACCTGGTCTATCGTCCCGGTACCGAACAGTATCTTCTTGGCAGTCCTGAATGGAAAACTGCTGAACATCATTCCTCCACAATGTGTTGTCCGGCAACAATGCCCTCTAAGGGATGCTGCGTGGCAGGGCCATTATACGTGATGACGTGACTGAAGGGGAGAATAACGCGACAGCGCAGTCGACGACACTGGAACAGGCCACCACGTGAGGGTGCTCTGGTGCAGGCAGAATCGTCCCGTCTACGCGCTAGGAGTCGCGATCGGACCTGAGGGAGTTGGCGACACTGTGGCCGAACTCTTCAGCAGCCTCTCCCGCCTTGCGAAATCGTTCACGCACTTCTTCGTCCTTGAAGCGGCGGCCCAGCTGCAGAGCAGAATCTGTGGCGGCGTCGCCAAACTCTCTCGCCTTCGCTTTCAGCTCCGGGTCGTTAAATACCTCACTGAACGCCTCGCCCAGTGCAGCGAATACCTGCCGAAGACTCTCTCCTGGTGTGGTAGCTTCCTTTCGTGGCTCCTGGTCATTCATGTGGTTTGCTCTCTCAATGCAATGGCTCGAGCGTCGCGCGGTCGCCTCCTCTACTCCTCCACTATTCTTTCTTCTCTCGTGGCTTCTTGGAGAGCACAGGGATCGACGAGTGCCGCATCACATGATCGGCCACGCTTCCGAAGACGAGGCGCCCAAGGTTCTTCCGGCCATGTGTAACGATGGCTATCAGGTCGACGTCGCTTGTGGCCGCATACTCCACGATGGCGTCTCCAGGCGATCCTTCTATGGTGGCCGTTTCAACCTCCATGCCGCCTTCACGCAACGGAGCTGCAATGCCTTCGAGGTATTGATTCGCCTCGTAGGCCAGGCGTCTCATCTCCTCTTCGATGATGCTCTCTGCTCCCTGCGCGGAAGCTGCCGCCAGAGAAGAAGGGATCTGCAACACCTGGAGAAGTGTCAACTTGGCGCCGAACCGCTGGGCCACCTCGGCGGCGCAGGGCAGTATCTGCTCGGAGAGGCTTGAACCGTCTAGGCATACCAGGATCTTGCTGAACACGCGATCACCTCCTCACGCTTATAGCCTGTTATGGCTTCGATTAATCTCTATTACGCTACTGCAATGTGGGTTTCGAGTCAACGTCAACCGCATGGTCGCGGCTCCTGTTGCGTAAACGCATGGAACTGCCATTTCCTGGAACATGGCCGCACAGTTCGCTATAGTAAGTGCGCAAAGGGAGGACAGATGACTGAGCTGTTCGAGTCTGCCGAAATCAATGGCATGGTATTGCGGAACCGCTTCGTTCATTCGGCGACTAACGAAGGAGCCGCAAATCACGATGACGGAACCGTGACTGAGGTTCTGCTTCGATTGCGGGGAGATGTCGCACGGGGAGAAGTGGGGCTGCTGATTCCGGGCAACGCGTATGTCAGCGAGCAAGGTAAGTCGCGACCCGGCCAACTGGGTGTGCACCGCGATGAGACGATAACGGGTCTCTCCATGATGACGGAAGTGGCACATCACCATGGGGCCTGCATCGCGCTGCAACTGGCTCATGCAGGAGGGAACCAGTACGTGGCGCCCGCCAGCGGCTACGCGCTTGGCCCGTCCGATATGCAGCTCACCGATGTGCCGTGCCGGGCGATGACGAAGGATGACATGGCGCAGACGGTGACTGACTTCGCGGCTGCGGCCGTGAGGGCGCGGGAGGCAGGCGTTGACGCGGTGCAGCTTCATGGCGCCCATTCGTACCTCCTGTCTCAGTTTCTCTCTCCGTACTTCAATCGCCGCACCGATGGGTATGGAGGTTCTCTCGAGAACCGCGCACGGTTTCCTGTCGAGGTGGTGCATGCAATACGTGAGGCGGTAGGCCCCGACTTCCCGATACTTATGAAGGTCAATTGCGACGACTACCTTGAGGGGGGATTCGTGCTTGATGACTTCGTTCCGCTCTGTCTCATGCTGGAGCAGGCCGGAGTCGATGCCATCGAGGTCAGTGGAGGAACTCATTTCAGCGATCCACGCTACTTCTGTTCCCGACCTGTTGGCACCGTTCCCCGGGAGCAGGAGATCTACTTTAAAGAGGCGGCTGAGATGTACCGGCGTGAGGTCTCTGTGCCGCTCATTCTTGTTGGAGGTGTCAGGTCGTTCCAGGTTGCGGAGACAGTGGTGCGATCCGGCCTGGCCGACTTCGTCTCTCTGAGTCGACCACTGATTCGTGAGCCGGGACTCATCAAGCGCTGGCATGAAGGAGATACCCGGCCCTCGACATGCACATCCTGCAATCTGTGCTTCGGCCCTGTGCGAGCGGGAGAGGGACTCTACTGCGTGCCGTTGATGCAGGAACGTCAGAGAGGCCGTTCGGGTGATCTCTGAGGAGAAACTGGTGCATTCAGGGCCGTCACGATCTCCGGTGACCAGAAGATACACTCCTCTTCTGACGCCACTTCGGCAATCCCGAGCCGAAGCAGCTTCTGCAGTGCCGCGGCCGTCTCATCATGTGTAAGCCCGGTTGTCCTGACGACTGACGCGATCGAGGTCGCCCCGCTCCGGAACAGGCAGTCCAGGACGCTCCCAGGTTGGTGCCTTGCGTGATCCTCCTGCAAACGTGCGTGCCAAGTATCGCGCAGTCGCTGAAGTCGAATCACCGCCTGGATGGTGTGGTATGCCGTGTCAGCCATACCCTGCAGGTACCATACGACCCATTCCTCCCAGTTTCCGCTGACGCATGTGTCGAGCATCCGCTGCTGCAGATCGCTGGCGCGAGATTCCATGAATCGTCCAACGAACGGGACCGGCACAGATGTGAGCTTGAAGTGTGGCAGTAGCAGCGATGCTGCCAGTGCCATGGTTGCACTATTCATGTCGAGAAACGGGTGTATGACCAGGAATTGGTGATGTGCCAGTGCAAGACGTGCAAGAGACGGCGCATCATCCGGTTGGTGGAGGTAGCGCTCCCAGTCGTCCAAACCCTGCTTCATCTGCGTCGCCGGAGGAGGCACGAAGTCCGCGCTTGAGAGCGTGCACCCCGGCGGTCCCAGCCAGTTCTGTGTCCTCCGAAAGTAGCCTGGAGTGGTCCGGGGATCTGCGCCTTCGGCCAGCACCAGGTAGTGCAGCTCGCGAATGAGCCGAAGGCTCAACGGGAAGTCTTGAAGCCGCGCGAGGGCGTGCTCGTACGCATTCACGTAGTTGGCAGCCAGGCGTGTACCCTGTTCTGCGCATGCTCCTCTTGCTTCCGAGAGGAGCAGTGTGGTGAGTTCCACGTGCCTTCCCTCTG
>PWUO01000260.1 GCA_003562555.1 Dehalococcoidia bacterium | reverse complement strand
GACTTACGGGATGCCATCCTTGCGTACGCGAAGTCCGTTGACTTCCCTTTGACGAGCGTCTACATGATCGACGGCTCCCGCCGTTCCTCCAAGGGCAACGCCTATTTCACCGGCCTGGGACGCCATCGGCGCATCGCGCTCTTTGACACTCTTGTCCAGCAGCACTCGGTCGATGAGATTGTGGCTGTGGTTGCCCATGAGGTCGGGCATTACCGCCTGCACCACGTGACCAGAGGGCTCGTGCTGGGAGCGGTGCATGTAGGCGTGGCATTCTTTCTGCTGGATGTCTTCCTGGGTAGACCCGGGCTGTATGAGGCCTTCTACCTCAGTCAGCCGTCTGTGTATTCTGGGCTGGTCTTCTTCGCCCTGTTGTACACTCCGGTGGAAACGGTGCTCTCAATTCTCCAGAACCTTGTCTCCCGGCGCCACGAATTCGCGGCTGACCGGTTTGCTGTGGACACGTCTCCGTCGCCGCAGAGCCTTCCCGAAGCGCTCAAGGCCTTGTATGTGTCCAATCTGGCCCATCCGAATCCCCACTGGTTTCATGTGTTCGTCAACTATTCGCATCCGCCACTGGCCCGTCGGCTTGAGGCTATTGACGAAGCGCTGGCGCGAGTTCATGTCGCGTGAAAACAGGAACGCACAATGCGCACGATTCTTGTCCTGCGTGAACCGCGTGTAAGCGATTCACGTCCGGAAGCGGTCATAACGTGATAGCCTTGTCCACATCCGCGGAAGCATCGAACATGAGAGGCAGGTCGTTTCTCGCGTACGCTATATCCATATCCGTGTTGGAGCAGGTGTTGCTGCTGCTGGTGCTGCTCGTGGTTCTGCCTTATGCAGGCATCGTGGTGCCTTCGTGGGTTGTGATTTCGTCCGTGGCCATTCTCGCCACGATCTCAATCGTACTCACTCGACTGAATCTTCGAACCCTCGGATTGAAGGTAACGCGTTCTCCCGATGTTGGCGTACGTGCTCGGGTCGTGAAAGCACTCACGCCCCGGGGATACGTCCGTGTTGGTGGGGAATTGTGGCCAGCCACCAGTGAGTCAGGAGTGGTCCTCGAAGGGGAAGAGGTGAGAGTGCTTCGTATGGAGGGCCTGCGGCTGATCGTTGGCCCTCTGGACGATACGGAGCGCGATGTGTGATTGCGCAACTTCCGAACCCGGTGTTTGTCATGCAAGAACGTCCTGTAGTAATCACGTGCGCCAGGGGTAGTATGACGTGGTGAGCAGCGTGCTGCAGTTCTTTGTGCTTGTCTACATCACGTACTGGGTGTGTGCGCTGGTTGGTGTGATCGTGGTCCGCTCCGATACGTCGGTTGGCCGAAGGCTCGAGATCTATACGTGGAACTCCAGGGTCGAGATGTGGCACAGATTGCCCCAATTCCGTCTGCTGTTCGGTGCTATGGAGGATGGACGAATCGTAGCCTCATCTCTGTTGGTGATGGCGTTCAACCTTCCGATGGTGATACTGCAGTGTGTGGCAGGAATCGCGCTGTTATCACCCGTTCTGGCGATGGCATCGGGCGGTTTCGCGGGCGTCATCATAGGGCAGGGAAGGGGACGTCGGTTCTTCGTTTACGCAGCCGCTACCGCGATCGTCGAGTTTGGGGCGTTTGCATCCGCGGGTGCATTGGGGATGACGGTGGGCGCAGCGTGGCTGTTGCATGGTTCAGAATTCTCTGATGCCGTTACTATGGTGGTGAGCAACGCCGGCGCGTACACGCTGCTGCCCTTGGTGTTCCTTGCTGCCAACGGTGTGCTGGAGGCATCAGGTCCATGCTACTGGGGTATCGACGGGGTTCCGGGGATACGTGCGTACCGGAATCGAACGCTGAAACGCCGTGCGTCCTGAGAAGTTGACCAGGGGCATTGCGGTGCATAGACTGGGGCCAACGCGCGAGAGACGTTACCGGGAGGTGCTATATGAGTGAGCAACGACGAGTGCGCATTACGGCGGGCACGGTGGCAGCCTACGCGATCCTCAATGATACGAGTGTCGCAGACGGGATCTGGAAGGCCCTGCCACTGGAAGTGAAGATGCAGACGTGGGGTGAGGAGTTGTACGGAGGAGCCCCACTGGATCTGCCGCTCGAGGCGCCACAGGAAGTGGTGGAACGTGGAGATCTGGCTTACTGGCCTCCAGGTCACGCACTGTGTATCTTCTTCGGTCCGACTCCAGCGAGTTCCGGCGACGAGCCACGGGCGGCCAGCGAGGTCACCGTGTTCGGCAGGGTTGAAGGGGATCACGGTGTGTTTCGGCTGGTGCGAAGTGGCGAGAAGGTTCGCTTTGAACAGGCGTAGAAGCACGTTTCTGGACCCTCCCGCCCGAGGGGCTCTAGAGGACGCCCATTACTACCATGCGTCAGCGCTTGCGCGGAAGAACACAGTCGCGCAAAGCTCCACCACGAATCCGAACACGGGTCCCAGTACCAGTGGCCACCAGAATCCAAGGCCGTGACTCTGGGTGAAGATGGCGAGTACGGTTCCGTAGATCAGGCCTATGATGGCACCGTGCAGCATCCACTGCATCCTCAGAGAACTGATGCCGATGGTGAACCCCATCAGTGCATTAATGAGGACGAGGAGCATGCTCTGTGACCACATCACCTGCAGTCCCATGCCCCAGGCACAGATGGCCCAGGATGCCAGACCACAGCCTGTTCCCAGGAGGGTCGTTATCATCACCCGTCGTTCATTCAGCATCAGTGTCTCCCGGGTTCGTATCTCGTCGGCTTCGTATCCCTCGGCAGGGGCGGCATCCTATGACTCTATAACGTTGCAACACGCCTGGGGATTAGTCAGCGAAGAGGGAAGATGGTAATTTGCCGGGGAGGAGACGCCTAGGGGAGCAACCGTGGAACGAGATAGATCAGGGTGAGTGCTTCGTATATCGCAGCAATCAGCAGGACGACGGCCGCAAGTGAAAGCAGTGAGGCTGAGCGTTTCAGTCCGTGGAGGTACGCACCCGTCCATGACGAGGCGCCCACGCTTGAGGGAGAGACGAATGCACGTCCGAGCACCCAGACAGCCAGCAGCGCAATGATGTAGCCTTGCCCCTCCAGGATCAGGGTTCCTGAGTGAGGAATCATGGTTATCTGCAGCTCGGGCGTGGTCGGCGCAAGAAGCAGGCCCCAGAGAATCGCACGCACGACCCCCATGAACAGCCCTGCGAACGGTATCAGCATCGATGGTGCGAACAGGACCAGCAAGGTTCCCAGAAAGAAGTTGAACAGGAATGTCAGGGAGATCGCGCGCAGCACGTGGCCACCGAGATACGCTTCGGCTACTCCAGCCATCGGTTCCTCGGCGAAAGAACGTGCGACGGTGTGGATAAGAGCCTCCTGCAGCTCGGGAAAGAAGGACACGAAGACCATCGCGACTACTACCAGTCCGTAATAGGTCACGTTGATCGTCACATAGGCCCGCTTGTAACGCTTGATGACGTCCAGAGTGCCCTCGAACCATCGTCTCAAATGAGTCATTGAATATTCCTGCTTGAAGCGGACCGTGCTCGTGCCCGTTCGTGTATGCTCTCATCCGCTTTCGAGGACGTCAAGTGCACGATGCATGGGTCTGGTAGAATAGCACGGGTCTTCATGAAGGATGGTCCTGCACGGCGTGCACGTGCAGGAGAAGGTGAAGTGCCCCTCGTGCGGTCGGAATTCTTCCGCTTTGTAATCATCATGCGACAACCACAGCACATAGTCAGCCGTAATTCAGGGAGTCGCTCGGCGTGACGTGGGTACACGCGGCACTGCTCAGTGCCGCCATCATGGCTGTCGTCAACATTCTTGACAGTCACCTCGTGTCGAAGCGTTTCTCATCCATCCGCATGTTCATGCTTCTCGTCGGATCGATACACCTGTTCTACGGCGTGGTGCTGTCCATCATCGTGCCGCTCCCCGTGGGAGCGGATGCGTTTCATGTGGTGATGGCGGTTGTGTCGTCTTTTGCCAGGACGGGCGCGGTCATCATCCTCCTCGACGGTTTGCGGCACCGTGAGGTGTCTACTGTCGTGCCGATCGTCTACACCTATCCCATCTTCGTTGCCGCGATTGCGTTCTTCGTCCTTGGTGAACAACTGGGTTGGCAGCAGTGGGTGGCCGTGTTCGTGGTCGCATGCGGGGCGGTGCTGATATCACTGAATCGAGAGCCGTCACGTATTCACATGAGCAGGGGGCGTTCCGCACTCATATTCCTGTCCAGCCTGTTGTTCGCGACCGCAGATGTTACCGGTAAGGTGGCGCTCGGACAGATCACCTTCTGGAACCTGTTCTGGATAGGCGCAACAGCGATGGGAGGCGTCTTCCTCCTGATTTCACTGCGCCGCACGGTAGTTCGGGGGATACTGGATCTGCATGAGCGTGGCAAGGCACTGGGAGTGCTCGCCTTGAATGAGACGATCG
>PWUO01000042.1 GCA_003562555.1 Dehalococcoidia bacterium | reverse complement strand
TGCCGCGCCGTTTCGTTTGATTTCGGGTTGGTTGCGCTACTCGGATTTCTGCGACTGCCGTGCAATAATCTTCTGACTGAGGTGCGCGGGAACCTCCTCGTAGTGGCTGAACTCCATGTCGAACTCGCCCCTGCCCTGCAGCATGGAACGAAGATCGATCGCGTACCGAAGCAACTCGGAATACGGCGCCTGCGCAGATATCACGTTGTAGCTTCCCTCAGGATTCATTCCCTGCACTCTGCCACGCTTGGTGTTCAGATCGCTGATCACGTCGCCCGTCATACCCTCCGGGACCCTGATACTTACATTCATGATGGGCTCAAGCAGCACCGGTTGACCCTGCTGCAAGCCCTTCTTCAGCGCCTGGGCAGCAGCGATCTTAAACGCGATGTCGGAGGAATCCACCGCGTGAAAGCTACCATCACAGACGATGACTTTTATGTCGACTAACGGGAAGCCCGCAAGCACGCCTTCGTGCCTCGCCTCATTTACCCCCTTCTCGACCGAAGGCAGGAAGTTGGACGGAATGGCTCCACCAACGATCTTCGTCTCGTACTCGAACCCACCGCCTTTCGGCAGAGGCTGCAGCTCAAGCAGCACATGACCGTACTGGCCATGACCGCCGGTCTGCTTCTTGTGCTTGTGTTCGGCCCTGGTCGGCACCGTGATAGTCTCCTTGTACGGGACCGCGGGCGGCGTCAACGCCACCTTCACGCCGAACTTCCGGCTCATCTTATCCTTGACCACCTCCAGGTGGGTATCGCCGACACCGGACAACAGATTCTCACCCGTGTCTGGATCCCGTTTCAACAGCAGCGACGGATCCTCCTCGATCATCCGAGGCAGAATGGTGCTCATCTTGTCCAGATCACCCTTGGACTCAGGATGTACCGCCATGCTGTACGTAGCCTTAGGGAATGTGATCCCCGGCAATGCCGCCTGCTCCTTGGCCCCCAGCGTGTCACCGGTGGCGGTTACGCCCAGCTTCGCCACAGCGCCTATGTCTCCCGCCGTCACTTTGGCTACCGAGTTCTGGTGCTTGCCAAGTGGAACGAACAACTGGCCGATTCGTTCCGCCGACCCTTTGTTGAGGTTTGCGACTTGAGAGTTGCTGCCAATCTCGCCCGAATAGACGCGGAAGTAGCTGACCTTTCCCGTAAACGGATCCGCAGTGGTCTTGAACACCAGTGCCAGTGGCGGACCGGAAAGGTTCGCCTCGATCTGGGAGGTCGCAGCCTGGCGCTCCGCCGGCGAAGGCAACAATGAGCAGATACTGTCCATCAGCGTCTCTACTCCGACGTTCTTCGAAGCTGATGCCACGACTACCGGGATGGCAATTCCATCCGCCGCCGCGCGGCGTACTGCGCTCTCGATCTCCGCAGTGGTAAGCTCACCGCCATCAAGGTACTTGGTCATCAGATCATCATCTGCCTCGACGGCGACCTCGATCAGGTTCTCCCGCAACGAGAGCGCCTGCTCGCTCAACTCGGCCGGAACGTCCTGCTCCTCACCCTGCACAAACGCACGCATGGTGACGAGATCCACGTAGCCACGGAATTCCGCCTGCGACCCGATTGGCATCTGAATCGGCACACACCGGTTCGAAAGCTTGGCCTGGACGTCGCCGAGCGTCTTCGCAAAATCAGCGTTCTCACGATCCATCTTCCCGATGATTACCATCCCGGGCAGATCGAATTCACGGGCATAAGACCAGGCTACCTCGGTACCCACCTCAACCGAACTGGTGGCACATACCACCACGAGGGCGGCGTCAGCGACGCGAAGCGCAGCCTTCACCTCGCCACCAAAATCCATGTACCCGGGCGTATCCAGCACGTTGATCTTGCGACCCTTCCACTCCAGCGGCAACAACGCAAGGTTCAGGCTCATATGCCGCTCAACCTCGCTCGGGTCATAGTCCGACACGCTCGTGCCATCGTCCACACTGCCGAGCCGCTTGATTGCACCCGCACGAAACGCCATGACCTCGGCGAGCGTAGTCTTGCCACTTCCGTAATGGCCCAGCACTGCAACGTTGCGTATCTTGTCGGGCGTATATGATTCCACAGCAGCACTCCTTTTGGTGACTTCAGCGGTCTGCCGACGTAACGAAACAGATTATACGAGTAGCGCGTCCGCCTTCGCAAGGATTGCGAGTGGCCAGAGCCGGTGTTACAATGCCGCAGTCCACTACGTCACATGCTGTCTAACGAACAGGTCCGCCACATTGCGTGGCTCGCCCGCCTCGGAGTTACCGACGAGGAGGTCGAGCGGTTCCGGGATGATCTTTCGATCGTTCTGGATCACTTCCGCGCGCTCGGTGAAGTAGATACCGATGACGTGCCTGCCGCAGCCCACGCGAGCCGGCTTCAGAACGTATTCCGGGAGGACTCCCCACAACCGTCGCTTACCATCGACGAAGTCCTCGCCAACGCCCCTTCCACGCAGGATTCCTGTCTGAGAGTGCCGCCTATCCTGGAATAGTCCCATGCGGCAACCGGACATGAAAGGAACCACATAATGGCTTGCGATCAACTGCACCAACTGCCACTCCATGAGGCGCAGAGACTTCTGCAGTCCCGTGATGTATCTGCACGCGAGCTCACCGAGGCATGTCTGGCAAGACTGGAACGCGTGGAATCACACGTCAAGGCGATGATTTCCGTGTGTGCGGAGGACGCCATGGAACAGGCGTCAGCCGCTGACCGCATGCGTGCCGAAGGCAACGCGCAGCCCCTGACGGGCATTCCTTTCATCGCAAAAGATCTCCTCTGCACCCGGGGCATCCTTACTACCTGCGGTTCCAGGATGCTCGCGAACTTCGTGCCCCCACACAACGCAACCGTCATCGACAGATTATTCGCACAGGGATCAGTGCTTATCGGCAAGACGAATATGGATGAATTCGCCATGGGCTCGTCGACCGAGCACTCGGCCTTCTATCCTTCGCATAACCCATGGAACCTTGACTATGTGCCCGGCGGTAGCAGTGGTGGTTCTGCGGCCGGTCTCGCGGCAGGAGAAGCGCTGTTCGCGCTTGGAACCGACACCGGGGGCAGCATCCGCCAACCCGCCAGCTTCTGTGGAGTGGTGGGCATGAAGCCCACGTACGGAAGGGTCAGCAGATACGGTGCGGTCGCCTTCGCAAGTTCACTCGACCAGATCGGGCCGTTAACGAGGGATATTCGCGACTGTGCCCTGGTAATGAACGCAATCTCAGGCCGGTGTGACAAGGACTCGACTTCCGCGCCGGTCGACGTTCCCGACTACACGACCTGCCTCGGCCGCGATATCAAGGGACTCCGCATCGGCGTACCCCGGGAGTATTTCGTGGAGGGGCTGCAACCCGAGGTCCGACGCATCGTTGAGGACGCGATTCGCGCGCTCGAGAACCTAGGGGCAACTGTCCTGAGGGACATTTCGCTCCCATCGACCAGGTATGCGCTTGCCGCATATTACATTATCGCGCCGTCCGAAGCTTCGGCCAACCTGGCCCGTTTCGACGGAGTGAGATACGGATTCTCCCGCCAGCTCGCGACGACCGAAGAGTCGGTCCTGGCTACACGCGGCGAGGGCTTCGGCCCCGAGGTCAAGCGCCGGATCATGCTCGGGACGCACACGCTGTCCTCGGGCTACTATGACGCCTACTACCTGAAGGCCTTGAAGGTACGGAACATCATCCGCGAGGAGTTTCGCCAGGCCTTTGAGCAGTGCGATCTGCTCGCTATGCCGACATCTCCCACAGTGGCGTTCCCGATAGGGTCGAAGATCCATGATCTGATGCAGATGTACTTGAGCGACGTTCTCACCATCCCCGCAAACATAGCGGGTATCCCCGCCCTATCCCTTCCGTGCGGGTTCGCAGATGGACTCCCCGTAGGCCTGCAACTGATGGCGAACAGCTTCAGAGAGGACCTGTTGTTCCAGGCTGGCCATGCATATCAACAGGCTTCGGAATGGCACATGAAACAACCGTCGCTGTAGGAAGGAACAACTGCTTCCAGCGCCACCAGACGCATCGGGTATAGAGCAGCATCGAGACCGGGAGGAACCATGGCGGAAGACGCAGTCACGCAGGCATCCCGCAAGGCGATGGAGATGGAGAGTCAGTTCTGGGGTTGTTCCCGGCAGTTCTGGGCGCGCTCCAGGAAGCCCTCAACATCGGCAACACAGAGTCTTTCAGGGCAGGAACGATCCTGTCTGCGGGCGTCGCGAGGCGAGGCGAGACGTGCGGCGCACTTATCGGCGCCCTGATGGCACTTGGCATCGCATGCGGAAGAAGTCGGATGCAGGACAGAGATGACTACAATCAGGCCATGGAACACGCTCAGGATGTCGTCGACGCATTCAAGGACGGTATCGGGGCACAGTACGACATCCCCGAGCCTCTTCAATCCACTCTATCCCCGGAGA
>PWUO01000078.1 GCA_003562555.1 Dehalococcoidia bacterium | reverse complement strand
CCTTCAGGCATCTGCTCAAGTGCTGCCAGCGCGAGCCGGTAAGACCACACGTTCAGCGGCAGTTCGGTCTCGCCGCACTGCAACACGAGGCCGCATTCAGTGAGGCCAACGCCGAGGTAGCCGCTGTCAAGCGCCTCGTTAAGCGGCTGCGGCAGTATGGGCAGCATCACGCGGTTTCTGGGTCGTTCGTCATAAGGCATCCAGTCGATGTCGAACACGTCGGCGTATGGAGAGACCCTGCCGTGTTCCAGCACATCGCGCCACCATGGATTCTCTACCGTGGCCGCCATGTGATTGGGCACGATGTCCAGCAGAAGTGTCATGCCGTGTTCTCGCGCGGCTTCGCACAACGCCCTCCATCCCTCCGTCCCTCCGAGTTCCTCGCTCACTCTGGTCGGGTCCGTGACGTCGTACCCGTGGGAGCTTCCTTTCCTCGCCTGCAGCACCGGAGAGCAGTACAGGGTGGATATCCCCAGTTTGGATAGATAGGGCAGTATGGCGGCTGCAGCCTGGAACCCGAAGTCCCTCGTGAGCTGGACCCGATATGTTGCGCGCGGGACCGTGTGTTTCACTGCCAATCCGTTCGGACCTTGAGGTGAGTGCCGAGTGTATTGAAACGCTCGAGCCAGCTCGCTGCAGCCTCGTCACCCCTCTCAGCCCTCTCCTTTCGGTCTCTCCTCTCTGTCGGCAGCATGCGGTAGTACAGTGTCTGCACCTGTCCCAGGTCGAGCGGGAACGGGAGGCTGGCCGCCAGGTCCACCGCAGCAATGATTCTTTCCAGCAGGGACTCGTCATCCGGATCGTCGAACAGCGCTCGCATCATTCGCGCAAGCGTCTGCTGAAGCAGGTATCCATGTCCCTCCACGTCCAGTTCCGAGTCCCAGATTCGAGCGTTGGACACCAGGTTCTCGATGCGGGACACGTCGAGCTCCTCCGCGGTCAGTGCGCGTCTCAGATCCGTATTAAGTATGAACTCCGCAGCATCTTTGAACGCTTTTGGAAGTGGGTTGCCCATCTCGGTAAGGAAGCGCATCGGAGGGTAGTTATGCTCGTACAACTGTCTGAACACCTGCTCGATCTCGGACAGCGTTCCCTCGAGGATGTAGCCCATCACCTTGCGTTGTTCGTCCTTGAACAGTGATTTCAGGGAGTAGGTGGAGGTGCCGAAATGCCGGTCGATGCTCCTGATCACCTCGGTGAAATCGGCTGACTCAAACATCGGTGTCAGTTCGTCAACCATCTCCAGGTACGCTTGTTCATCCCGGTACAACCTGATTCCCGCATTGAGGTTGTGCTCGCCGAAGTAGAGGACGCCGAAGGTGAAGAGTCGTGACTCTGTCGTGATCTCGGAACTGAGCCACACCTTCCCCAGTGCCAGTCTTGCCCGGCCTACCTCCGAGGTTCGGAAGTCCTCGACGGATACGGGATAGCAAAACACCTTGGTTTCTTCTTCGTAGGCTTCAAAGATCGAGCTGACGGCGAAGTGGGCGGCAACGGCAGACAGATCGACGATGGCCGGTTGCACGAAACGCTCATAGATCCTGCGGCCATCACCGTGCTCGCGTAGATTGCTCTTCGCCTCCTCCAGTCGTTCCAGGAACTGCCTCTCGATCGGATCGCTGAACAGCTCCTGCGCAAGCTGTGCCACGCGACCCGCGTACTGCATGACCTGCACGGTTTCTATGCCGGAAAGCTCGTCGAAGAACCAGCCGCAACTGGTGTACATCAGCATCGCGTGCCGCTGCAGTTCGAGCAGTTTCAGCAGTGTGATGCGTTCATTGTCGCGCAGCTCCCGGTGCGTATGACGGAGGAGGAAGGCGCGTACGTTGTCGAGTGATCGGTCTTGCACAAGGCTGATGTAGTCGTCTCGCGCGTGCCAGGGATCGATCACGTATCGCTGCGCCTCTTCCACATAGAGGGAGGCAGTGGTATCACGCAGCCAGTCCAGGGCATCGCGGAGCGGACCGCGCCATGCCTGGTTCCATTCCGGATGGCCGCCACTGTTGCAGCCGCAGTCACTGCGCCATCGCTCCACACCGTGAACACAGCTCCAGGAGCTGTTCTCGAGAATCTCCACCTCATAGACGGGTGGGTGCATGGCGAGGTACTCCCCGTAATTGGTGATGCGCGCCATCCCGTTGCCCTCGATGTGGTGCAGTGCGTAGGCCAACGCCATGTCCCCGAAGCGGTGATGATGTCCGAACGTCTCGCCATCGACGGCGATATGAATGAGCTGTGGAGAGTCGGTGTCGCGGCACGCCCCCAGCAGCCTCCCGGCAAACGCCTCACCGCTGGATAGAATGCCCTCGAAGGCCACCGCCTTAGCGATGGGGCCGTCATAGAAGAAGATGGCGATGCTGCGGCCGGAGGGAAGCCGCTGCAGGTAGGGGACGGCCGGATCGATCTTCTCCCCGCTCACGTCAATCCACCCGGTTGCGTTCGGGGAACGCACTTGCGCGGCCTGTCTTGGCGCCAGGATGGTGAACTTGATGTCGTGTTCGGCCAGTACCTCGAGGGTTTCGATATCCACCGCAGTCTCGGGTAGCCACATGCCCTCAGGTCTGTGACCGAACCGGTGTTCAAAGTCTGCGATGCCCCAGCGTACCTGGGTAGTCTTGTCTCTGCGACTTGCCAGGGGCATTATCATGTGGCTGTACGCCTGCGCGATCGCCGAACTGTGTCCAGAGAAGCGCTCCATACTGCTTCGGTCGGCTCTCAGGATGGCCTCGTACGTCGACGGCATGTTTCGCTCCATCCATGACAGGACGGTTGGGCCGAAGTTGAAGTTCATCCGTGAGTAGTTGTTGACGATGTGCGTGATGAACCGTTCGCTGTCGAGAATTCTCGACTCGGCGTTTGGCGTGTAGCACTCGGCTGCAATACGCTCGTTCCAGTCGTGGTACGGATAAGCCGAATCCTGTATCTCTATCTGCTCGAGCCACGCATTTTCCCTTGGCGGCTGATAGAAGTGGCCGTGGATGCACACGTATCGTTCCATTATGTTCAGGACTCCATTTCTCTTGACAGTAGCACCGCTGAACGCGGACCTAGGTGAAGCTGTTCCTGGCCGTCGCACACGAACTGCTCTGGCAGTTTGCTGCCCTCTCCCAGCCACACGTGATCCGCTGAGTCGACGCATCTGCTCCATCGTCCCGCTCGCAGACCGGGCATTGCGGTGGCGTCCCCTTCAGCAAAGTTCAGCAGCAGTGCCGTCTCTTCGTCTCCACAGCTGCGTACTGCCAGCAGCACGGTGTCATCGTTCAGCGTGCTGACAGTCGTACGAACCTGCCCGGATGGCATGAGTGTGGCTGATGCGCGCCGAAGGGATATGAGTTCACGGGAGAAGCGCCACAGCGTCTCCTGCTCCTCGTTTCCCGTAGGACGCCAATCGAGCTTGGCGCTCATGAAGGTGTCGATCGACTGCGGGTCAGGAGGCTCCTCCTCCCACTGAAACGACTTGAACTCTGACGCCCGGCCCGTGCGCACGGCCTCGATGAGGTCCTCGTCAGAATGGCTGACGAAATACGGGAATGGTGCCTTCTCGCCGTATTCCTCGCCCATAAACAGCAGCGGCACGTGGGGCGACAGTATGACGCAGGCGGCAGCCAGTTTGAGCGACTCATACGAGACCAGTGAGCTCAACCGGTCGCCTCGCAGCCGGTTGCCCACCTGGTCGTGGTTCTGCGAGAAGACGACAAACCGCTCGGGAGGGATATCGTTTGAGGTGTCGCCGTGTCGACGCTGGCGGTAGGAAGAGTACTGGCCCGAGTACGCGAACCCGTCGCCGAACGTCTGCGCCATATGGCACATCCTGCCGTAGTCGGCGTAATACCCTGTCTGTTCCCCTGTCAGTAGTACATGCAGCGCGTGGTGGAAATCGTCGTTCCACTGCGCGTCCAGCGCAATCCCTCCCTGCTCGCGCCGTCGCAGCAGCCGCGGGTCGTTGAGATCGCTTTCTCCAATGAGATGCATGCTCCTGCCTGTCCTGGATCGTTCACTCTCGACTGTATCGACGAGTTCGGCGAGAAAGGGTCTCGCGGAGGTGTCGAGTATCGCGTGAAGGGCATCCAGGCGCAGCGCGTCGAAATGAAGGTCACGCAGCCAGTACAGCGCGTTCTCGATGAAGTATCGTCGCACGTCGTCGCTGCCCGGCCCGTCGAAGTTCATCGCTCTGCCCCACGGGGTCTGGTACCTGTCCGTGAAGTACGGGCCGAATTCGGCGGCGTAATTGCCCTCGGGACCGAAGTGGTTGTACACGACGTCGAGCACCACAGCTATCCCGATGGTGTGGCATGCGTCTACGAGTCGCTTCAGGGCCTCCGGCCCCCCGTAGCTGTTCTGCACCGCGTAGGTGTAGCTTCCATCGTAACCCCAGTTCCTGTCTCCGGGGAATTGGGACACCGGCATCAACTCGACT
>PWUO01000212.1 GCA_003562555.1 Dehalococcoidia bacterium | reverse complement strand
GTAGAGAAAGACGTTGGCGCACGTCCCACCGGGTGGGTGTACGAAAGACGTCAACCGCCACGTGAGCGTCGCCGGCCGTGCGCAGGTGAAGCCGTTCCGACCTCCGGGCGCTCTGGGGGACATCGCTTCATCCCATGGCTTTCTCAGGGTCCCACTAATCGCGTACAATCAACAGGTGGCGGATGACAGTCCCAGGCATAAGCAAGAAGATCTGCGAACAGCGTACTCCCATTTAACGCAAGAGATGCGGTTCTTGAAGGAACATCAGTGGCGCACCGCATACTACGCGCTTCTAGTCGATGGTGCCGCCATCGGCCTGTTCCAGATCGACATGTCTCTTCCGGCATGGGCCATGACCGCAGTACAGATATTAGGCACGCTCGTTGTCGTCGGCATCGCGGCGGTTCAAGTTCTGATTCAGGCAGGCCATGTACGCGGAATGATCAAGGTACGCCAATCTCTGGATTATGTGGGCTCTCCGCTTGGGCTGGGTGAAAAGCAAACGATCCGTCCCCGGAGCAGACGAGACCTGTTGTACGCGTGGATGTTCTGCGCGGTGATCATCCTGGCCGCTGTTCTGACGGGTACGGTCATCTGGTTTGGATAGACCTTGCACAGTCTTTGCTTTTGGTAACAAAACCAATCGCTCCGGCTTCTCCGGTGACAAGCCCCGAGGCCGCCGGCTGGCTGGATGTGGAAGAAGAGGAGTCGAAAGAGAAACGGATCGCCGTTGCCCCAACCCGACCGCCCGCAGGAAGAAACGGGATCGATGGCAGGAGCATGCATTAAGCAGCCGATGGTGCAGCCCGTGGAAGAGCAGCATTGGCCCGAAGGACTTTCAAGCATCAAATCGTCTGCACTGCTCAACACTCCGCTGCAGAATGTACGTAACCCACAACGTCACCGACCGATCCATCTCCGGTCGCCTCCGAGATGGACTTCCAGATTGCGCGCCGATCTGTCGTGTCCATGGGAATCTTACACGCGGTGATGGACGTCGCGATCCTACCGTGCGTATCGTCGACGAAGAGCCGGCGAGTCCGAGAGGCGTCTCGGGCTCTGCCCGGATAGACGAGCAACACTTCGGTGATGCCGCGCTTCAGTGAATAGGCGATCATCTGATAGAGGTCCGGCTGCGAGATACCGTAGTTGGCCTTGCGGTCCTCGAGATCGACGATCTTGTACTTCATGTCCACGATGAACCGGCGGCCGCTGTCTGGAGCCGTGAGGATTGCGTCGTTCTCATACCTGAAGACCTCTGCTGCTCCTTCTCGGGCGAGATACCCGCTCTTCTTCGGACAGACTCTCCAACCGTCTGGCGCCTCTTCCTGCAGATAGCCGCAGACGAACCGCTCGAACAGGTCGTTCGCGTTCAGCAGATAGTAGTCGACGCCGTATGGACCACCCGAACCATTGGCCATTCGGAAAGAGAGGAACAATGAGCAGTACTGGAGGACCGGAGTGAAGACCTGCTGATAGCGCGTGAAGTGGACCTTCAGACAGTCCGCATAACTACAGCGATGATGCTCGACATCCTCCAGGCGCGCGAGGATCTCCGTGAGGAAGAGGATCGTCTGTGGAACGTGTGAACGCTCACGGATAAGACCGGCGACGTATTTCAGGATACGCAGGAAGAGACAGTCCTCCTGGTAGACCTCGTAGATGCAGCTGAACCGGTCGCGTCGAGCGCGCCGGAAGTTCTCCTTCAGGTGAGTCGAGAACTCGATCCGGCCTCGCACTGTGGAGATGCTCTCCTGCACCTCCTGGTAGCTCATGAACGATCGTGTGCGCAGAACTGCGACCGTCTGACTGGCAAACGAGTAGAAGAGAGCTTCGGCAAACAACTGCTGTTCCGGGACCGATGCAGTGCCAGCACCAGGGCTCTCCGGCAGTCTCAGGTTGTAGGCATAGCCGAACTGAAACCTGAGGTATCGATAGATGTCCTCCTCGTCATCACCGTCGTAGATCTTTGGAACGATCACATACTCGTACCGCCCGACTCGTATAGACCCGATGTAGTGGTTGGGCTTGACGGTTGCAGTCCCGTCCCGCGATCGCTGAAAGTGGATGAGGTCCTGGTCAGAGCCAACACGCGTATCATCCGGAGTCTGTGAGGCCGCGTACGTCGGCGATTCTCTCCGTGACCTCCAGATACGCCGGCAGGCATCCTCGAGAAGGCTCGCATCGTCAGGCTCCAGTGTGGTCCAGCCGTGCTCCCGAAGGAGCCTTCGTTCAACCACCGGGACGCTCGAATCGCAGCGCACCAGTTGTGGTGAGCTTCACACTGCCGCCGCCCACATCTAACCCGTCGAATAGCTCGAGCACCTTTGTTGCATCGCCAAAGAAGTACTCCTCGAGCAACGGGACGATCTTCCCGTTCATCAGATCCTCCAGCTCGTCGGATCCGAGCGCCATGAAGTAGGAGTGTCCTATCTGGTGGTCTCGGTCCTTTGCCTCGATGATCCGTCTGTTCAGCTCCCTGAGCAGTTCCCGCGCATCGTCATCTTCGATGAGCTCGTACTTCGTGTACATGGGCTCGAACGCGAAACGACGGCGCAGCGCCACGTCGAGCGTCGTGATGCTCTTGTCAGCGGTGTTCATCGTGCCGATCACGTAGAGATTCTCGGGGACACCGAAAGGAGGGTCATCATCCAGTGCTCCCGGGAGTGCTACACGGTACCCCGTCAGTCGTCCGTCAGGGCCTGGTCGGAGCCGCTTGTCTCGTTCGATCAGGGTAATGAGTTCACCGAATATGCGGGGTATGTTCCCGCGGTTGATCTCATCGACGATCATGACATAGTTGCGTGGCCTCTCTACGACATCGGGCTTCGCGAGGAGACTCCGCAGGTTCCCAAGGCGTATATCCCTGGGATTAAGCCTGTACAGCGTCTGCTGAGAGAAGACCTTCGACGAGATCTGCTCAACCGGGATATCGGCGTCCCTCACTATCCACTCGACCGGGCGCGTGTGATTGTACCGCAACTCGCGATCACGGTCGAAGTTGTACTCGCCTGTGACACGCCCGATCGCGCGAATCCTGTAGTTGCCGCGGGAGACGACGATTATGTCGTTCTGGCTGATTTCGCGGATGAACCACCAGATGACGCGAGTCGCGAAAACGACCCTGTCGTCGGCAATGTCGGTCTGCATGAGTTTCTCCCGTATCAGCGCGGATCCGCTGCCCCAGTCCGCACTCTCGAGCAGATCCGAGAAGTCGACCTCGTTGCCGAACCCGTGCGCAATCAGGCCTTTTTCCATGCAGTGCTCATAGATGTCATCGTCCTCGGTCCGGAGGGTATTCCCCAGCGACATCTTGTAGACAGAGGCGCCCTCAGGGAGCTCGTAGTCTGCGCTCTTGGGTGAGTACTCGGTCCGCGCAGCGTCAGCGATTCTCTTGAACGGGCCATCCTTCATCTCATATGCCACCTCACCCGCCTCACCCAGCACCGGACGAATGCCCTGCACAAAATCTTCGTACGTGAAGGAAGGGTGAAATGTCAGAAATGTGATGCGTCTGTCGTCTACGAGCTGAAAGAATCGTCTCTCGAGTAACTCCCGGTCCGCCTGCGGATCGTCAAGTAACCGCCCTATCTCGCGGTTGAGTGGCTCGTCAGTCCGGCAGATGATCTCGAGGGCCCGGTTGATCGTCGTATATGTCTTGCCCGTCCCCGGAGGTCCGTAGAAGATCGTATTAAGGGGCAGATCTCCGCCTTCAGCAACAGAGTCGACCGGTTCCGACAACTCCCGCGATGTCTGCCACAACGTCCGCGAGTATTCCATCAGGTCGACGTCCGGCCCCATCTGCGCGATCAGTTTCCGATGATAGTGACTGATTGCGCCGCTACTGGGTTTCTCGTCGCAAAGCGCTGCAAGCCAGGTATGCAGGAAGACCGCGACTACCAGAGGGCGGGCGCGATCCTGGTAGTGAAAGGCGATCTTCCACTTGTACGCGGGTCCAAGGTCTATCTGATCGATCGCCTCGATGTTTCCGGCAGTGACCGCCTCTATGACCTGCCCTATCCTAGCCTTCGTGACTTCGAAGGCTTCTTCCGCTGTGCTACCGTCTCTTGTGTACCATCCATAGCGTGCGCTGTAGGATCGATTGTTGTTCGACACCTTGGGTTTATCGTCTGCCCGCGAGAAAACACCGAATTTGAACGAGGATCCTCCCCACACGCTTCCGTAGAGGGAAAGCTTCGCTTCGAGCCAGTACGTGAAGGTATCCTTGTTGCCCGATTGGGAATAATCCTCGAGTGTCATCTCGCGCACCCTTTCGAGCGGCCATCGCTCCAGGAACTCATCCCACAGGGAATAGTCGGTCATGCTTTGCCTCCACTGGCTCTCGTTGTCTCGGGAGGGCTCGAAAACTCCCTCCATGACCATAGCATCAGCGACAACACATGCCAACGTGTGATCAGCGTCCCTCC
>PWUO01000236.1 GCA_003562555.1 Dehalococcoidia bacterium | reverse complement strand
TTCGTGGGCGCCTTCCTGCTGCTGGTCGCACTTATCGCGGTCACGCCAGGCGAACTCGGACGCATCCCCTTCGATATCGCTGAAGCCGAAACCGAACTCGCCGGCGGCCTGCTGGTGGAGTACTCAGGCAGGAACCTCGCACTGTTCTACCTTGGCAACGCCATACGCGGGTTCGCAGTCCTTTCGCTCGTCGTCGCCCTGTTCTTCCCCTACGGAATCGGCGCAGCAGTGGGTATTACGAATGTCGCCGCAATCGCGGTCGCCGATGGATTGTTCTTCCTGCTGAAGGTCTTCCTGGTGATGTTCGTGGCGGTAGCACTGGTCCGCTCCGCCATGGCCCGGTTCAAGGTCAGCCAGGCGGGCACGTTTTACATCGTAGCCATGACTATCGTCAGCCTGGTAGGACTGCTGTTGCTCTGGGTTGACGTGATCATTTGAGTGAGTAGAACATGAGGATACTGCAAGTCCTGTTACGCCAACTCTTCAACAAGCCGGCAACTAACCGGTTTCCGGCCAGTCATGCACCTGCGTCCACCGCAGGATTTCTGGCCAGGGTCACTGCTGACAGCAGCGTTCTAATACCTCCCGTACCGACTCCCCCCGGGTTCAGAGGGAAGGTCGGCTACGACAGGGAGAAGTGTATCGGTTGCCAGTTGTGCGTGAAGATATGCCCAGCCAAAGCGATCGAGTTTCTGCCTGAAGATAAGAAGGTGCGGATATTCGTCGCCCGCTGCTGCTTCTGCTCGCAGTGCAACGACGTCTGCCCGGTGAACTGCCTCTCAATGTCAGAAGAATTCCTGCTCTCGACTTACGACAAGTACGCCGAGCATGTGATCGTCACCGACAACAAGTCCTAGGCGAGCACGGGCAGCTCGCGAAGTCCATCACGCTCAAGGCATTCGACCAGCAATTCGGCCGTGGCAACCACTCCAGGAGACAGTTCCGCGCCAAACGCCATGCTGTGCGGCTGGACGCCCACGAGGATGATCTCCCCCACAAGTTCATCGACGTAGGACATGAACAGCGACAACGGCATGCTGTGGGTCGACAGTCCAAGCGAACCCACCCGTTCACGAGGGATGACGCGACACTGTCCCGCCTCAAGCCCCATCTCAGCAGCGTCCACAATGACCAGCAGCTGTGGTCGAAGTCTCCTGATAACGGATGTGTAGTTCTCAGGAGTCGTGCCACAATCCAGTGCTACGATACGTTTACCGCCAGGTTCCCGAGTGGAGGGTTCATCAATGACGGCACCGCGTGCGCCCAGCCGCATGGCGACAACAGGCCCGACAGCGTCGTCACCTTTCATGAGATTACCCACGCCAAGCACGAGCACCCCTTCACGGATTTCTGCAGATGAATCCAGCCCCTCAGACACGCGGCTATGGTACAGACGACCAGCAACACGTGCAACATGCACACACGACGATCCGTCACGCACATTGACAACACCCGGCAGGATTGCGAGAATTCGGTGGATTCACAAAGTGACCCGCGCCGATGACCGCCTGCTGCTCCTCTGAATGCACACTCCTCATGTCGTGTGGGCCAGCCACGAACTCACAGTGCATCGCGGAGAGAAAGGACGTTCGGGCGTGACGTAAAGGAAGGAGACACGCAGATGCGAGAACAGGTTGAAGCTGCACTTAATGACATTCGCCCCGCTCTTCAGGCCGATGGAGGAGATGTCGAACTCATCGATGTCGAAGACGGTACCGTGAAGGTACGCCTCACCGGTGCATGCGGCACGTGCCCGATGGCGGCCATGACACTTCGATTCGGCGTCGAGAAGGTGCTGAAGGAGCGCGTCCCGGGCGTGACACAGGTGGTGACCGACTGACATGCCGGACCAGAGAAGGATCGTCGTCGTCGGGGGAATGGCCTGTGGACCGAAGGCAGCCGCACGGGCGCGTCGATGTGACCCCCATGCCCACATCACCATCGTCGAGCAGGGAGCGACCGTCTCAGAAGGGTCCTGCGGCCTCCCGTACTATGTGGGTGGCCAGGTAGCCAGCAACAAGGCGCTGCTCATCCGGACTCCGCGATACTTCAAAGAGGTGTCAAACATAGAGGTCCTCACGGGAACCCGGGCCGTTGCGATTCACCGTACGGCCCACGAACTCGAGGTCGTCGAGATCGCGTCCGGTGCAGCATCGCGTCTCCCATACGACAAGCTGGTGCTGGCAACAGGAGCGACGCCGGTGAGTCCTCCCCAGCTTGCAGGCAAGGAGCTTGACGGGGTCTTCACGCTTACGAAGATCGCTGATGCGGACGCGATACTCAAGGAACTGAGTCGTGCTGCGCCATGCAACGCTGTGGTGGTAGGAGCAGGACTCATCGGCCTTGAGTCGGCCGAGGCCCTCAGGGCTCGTGGCCTGAACGTGAGCGTGGTTGAAGCGCTGGATCGCGTCCTGCCGGCTCTCCTTGATGCCGAAATCTCCTTGCATGCTGAGAACGAACTCTCCGAGCAAGGAGTGGCACTGTTTCTGGGACAGAGGGTTATCCGACTCGAGGGTGACGAGCACAACCACGTGCGCCGGGTGGTCACCGAGAAGGAGTCCATTGAGGCCGATATCGTGATCCTGGCACTGGGCTACCATCCTAACGTAGAACTGGCCAGGGACGCAGGACTTGAGATCGGATCGACGGGCGGCTTGGCCGTCAATGAGCGATTGCAGACAAGCGACCCCGACATATACGCCGGAGGCGACTGTGTCGAGAACACCCACAGGGTGACGGGACAGAAGATACTGGCACCCATGGGTTCGACGGCAAACAAGCACGGACGCATCATCGGTACAAATGTCACTGGAGGCGACGACACGTTTCCTGGGGTACTCGGCACGACCATCGTGAAGGTCTTCGACCTCAATGTAGCGCGAGTCGGACTCACCGAGAGGGAAGCACACGAAGCCGGATTCAAGACGGTGGTGGCTATCACGCCGGGATACGACCGCGCAAGCTACTATCCCGGCGCTCAAATGATAACCATCAAGCTGGTGGCAGACGCGGAAACCGAGAGGGTCCTTGGCGGACAGATGGTGGGCAAAGGAGATGTCGCCAAGAGAACGGATGTGCTGGTGGCCAGCATCTCACTCAACGGAACGGTAGGAGACGTGTCAAACCTCGACCTGGCGTACTCTCCTCCGTTCAACGGTGCTATGGACCTACTGCATAACGCGGCCAACGTGATACGCAACAAGATTGCGGGTCAGGCCAGGAGCATCAGCCCATTGGAGGTAAACGACCGCATCTGCAAGGGAGAAGATTTCGTCCTGCTGGATGTTCGGTCTCAACAGGAATGGGACGACGCACACATCGACGCATGTCAGTGCCAGCTCATTCCACTGAACAAACTCCGCGAGGCGGTGAGCACACTGCCGAAAGACGCCCGCATCGTGACGCTGTGCCGCACAAGTGTTCGCGCGTATCAGGCGCAGCGTATGCTCGAAGGCGAGGGGTTCAAGGACGTCTGCTTCATGGACGGGAGCATCGTCGCCTGGCCCTATGCGGTGACCTGCAGTTCCAAGTGAGGCAGCAACACACGAACCCGTCTGAAGACTCAAGGGGCTGACTTGCTCAAGGCAGTCAGCCCCTCAATTCTAACGTCACTGACCCCTGTCTATTCCGGATCGGGATTGGGGAACGAACACGGACACGTGTCAACCACCACACCGATACTGCGCGTGGCGAACTTGTTGCCCTCAGCCCACGCAGTCACCGTGATGACATGGTCGCCGCTTTGCCTCGGAGCGATCCACCGAATCTCATCGGGACCGGACTCAAACAGTATGCGTTCGCTCCCCACAGGGAAGCGGACGGTGGTCTCACCATCGCTCCATTCATGAGTCCATTCATATGAAGTGATCAAATCTGGTTCATTGACGACAGCACGGACGATCATCGAATCGCCCTTGAATATCTTATAGCGATCACGAAACTCAATCAGGTAGTTCGGGTCCTCGACCGCGATGACTTCCATTTCCGTGATCAACAATGGCTCATGCAGCGAACTCTCAACGGGAACGGTGGCAGTTGCCTGACCACCAAAGCCGTCGTCCACCACAACAGTCACCGTACATTCCATCTCGATCTCGGGAGCAGTCCAGGTCACCACAGCACCATCGCCCGTAATCTTCCCGCAGTCGGCAAACCACGTGTAGGTCAACTCATCATCGTCGTAGTCCACGGCCTCACACTGAATGGTAGTCGTCCCGCCGGGGAAGACCCAGAGGTCGCTCGTGGTAAGACCCCTGATGACGGGGGCCACATTCTTCCTGACGATAACGGCGACGGTCTCGCTGACGGCATCGCCGGCTCCATTGCTGACGGAGACCGTAATCCTCGCCACGCCCTCCTGTTCGGGAGCAGTCCATGCGACGATCGCACCACGCCCATTGATGAAACCCCTGTCAGCGCTCCATTCATACGTAAGTTCCCTTCCATCCT
>PWUO01000130.1 GCA_003562555.1 Dehalococcoidia bacterium | reverse complement strand
TGGTACCTCGGAGCTTTCGGCGTCGGGCGTTTTCCCGCCTGTTGAGGCCGAGAACTACCAAGCCCGCTACTACGTCTCCCTCGCGCTGCTCACGGGTAGCTCCTCGCCCGAGGTCAGCGTGGAGACGTTCATCCAGGGCATCCACCAGGGGTATGTCCAGTAACGAGTTCGAGAAATCTCGAACCCACGGCAGGGGGACGCGATGCAGCGTCCCCCTTCGTCTATACTGGCGCCATGAAGGAGGCCTGCGGTGACGTTCTCTGACCTGCTAGACATGGTTCGCAGGGAGATCATCGCGGACCAGTACGCTGACGCCTACTCTGATGCCGATATCGAAGATGTCTTGTGGAAGGCGTCTGTCGAGATTGCCGCCGCGTTTGACATTCCCAGGGAGCTTGGGGAATCGTCTACCACGGAAGGCGCTACGGTCGTTGCTCTTGGGGTGGATGCCATTCGGTTACACGCGCTTCAGATCGCAGGAGATGATGGCGTTAGTGCGGACATCCGTCAGGTGTGGCGCATGCGAGCCGTCTCACCGGGGCCATTGCGGTATTTCAACTTCGACGTTCGTCGCTCGTCTGCTCTCGCTCAGATTGCCCCAGCTTCTACGGGCGGGTCGGCTAACTTCGAGTACACCCCACTGCTGGAGAGGGCCACCCCTATCGGTCCCTCGGAGCCTTGGAACGGCACGCTCTCGCAGTTCCACACGATGGTGGCATACCGTGCGGGCATTTCGCTTTACGAGATGGCCGAGCGTGAGGATGAAACGCAACACTGGACGCAGCAATACGAGCTTCGTGCGGCAGAGCTTGCCGCGTGGCTGGGGCGCACCGACATGGCCAACTTGATGATCCAACCAGAGGCTCGCAATGACAAAGGGAGTCGCGGATGACTTTCGCTGAGCTTCTCGAAGAGGTGATGGAGAACACCAGGGGCGCACCTGGAGCGGATCAAGTTCAGCGTGGTGAGATCAAGCGCTTGCTCAACCTGGCCATGCGCGAGATCAGCCTGAGAACCGGTCTACCAACCGTCTACGCGGATGTCCCTGCGACTGGCACGGTCACGGGTCGGTTCGCCATGCCCATCAACTTCCACCCGGAGGGCATCCTGTACGCCGAGGTTGTAGAAGTGACCCAGGCTGGTGCGAACGTGCCGAGCGAGTCGATGCGCAACCGCAAGATTGCGATGCTCTCCGTATCTGAAGCGAACCAGTTCCACCCTCGCTGGGAGGATGAAGAGTACAGCGGTCCCCCGTTCCTTCTCTGGAACCCCTTCCAGCAGCAAGAGGGCATTCTGCCGGTAGGGATCACGTCAGCGCAGTACCGATTCCTCCTCAAGGCAGTACCTGAGCCGATGGTCGAGAACGATGATGAACCGTTTGCGACGCTGGACTACTGCGAAGACCCACCCCTACGCACTGCTGGGGCCATGCCTGCCTATCATCGTGTCCTTGCGCACCACGTCTCGTACGAGCTTCTTCAGAGGCTTGGCGACGAGCGTTGGCAGGCCTTCTTCGCCCGGTACAGGGACATGGAGCTAGCGATCTTCTCTGGCGGCGTTCAGCACGACATCTACATGCCAAGCGTTCGTTCATCGAGAAGGGTGAGGCGTTATGCCTAGTGAGAAGGTCACCAGGCTCATGAAAGCCTTCATGGGGCACTTCCAAGAGGATGAAGTGAACATTCCCCTTGCGCTGCGTCACGAGCCGACTGAGGTGGTGTTCACGGCGTTGGTGGATGACCTAATGGGCGATGAGGCCGCTGATCCTTCGATGCTTGACCTGATGAACCTGCATGATGAGGAGGAGGATCAGTTCGGCATCGTTGACGAGGTGGACCAGATGGTTCAGCAAGCCCTCGCTGACCCCGCCGCCGCGATGCAGATGGCCCCTCCCGGGATGATGGACTCAGAAGCCTTGATGGGTCCAGCCATGGGGCCTGGGATGATGCCAGAGCAGCCGCCAGAGGATATCCTCCCAGACCTTGGTCCACTGAGGTAGTAGCCGATGCCGCAACAGGTCCTTGACGTACCGCAATTGGTCGGACAGAACAGGAATCGGGTTCGTGGGCAGCGCGGTGAGGAGCCAGTCTCGCCGTATCGCGTCTACAACCTCGTTCCCGACCGTCAAGGCGGGTACGTCGCCTATGGGCGCCGTGTGCGGCTACAGAAGGACGAGGTTGATGTCTTCATTCCTGACATCACACGCCTGATTGGATTCGACCAGTTGGGCATCTCCTCCTATCGGCAGAGTCCATCTGATTTGTCGAGCTTCCGGCTGTTCAAGGACGACACGTACTACATCCCAGAGCCGTTCGAGTACCAGTTCTTCAACGCGGGTGATGTGGTTCATATTGAGGGCGCTGGGGCTTACTTGGATAGAAACAGGTACTACGTCCTCAGTGCTGATGACGACCCCATGCAACCTGTGACGGTCGAGTTCTCCGCGTCGGCTGATGCAGTACCAGAGACCACCACAGGTGAGGTTTCGGGCGTCGGCAACGTTGTGGATATCGAGTTCGGTGGTCCGAGTAATGACACGTTCATCATGGTCACTGGTGGTGGATACGTTGTCCGGTCTACCGATGGTGGCGCTACGTGGTCGGATCAGGCGATTGATACGGGCATTGCCTTTAACTGCGTCATCTATGCCAACGGTCGCTGGATCATCTCGACATCGACGGGCATCGCGTACTATTCGACAGACAATGGGCTGAATTGGGTCCAGTCGAACATCAACGGTTCTGGACTCTTCGTTGGGTCCGTGTCGTACGTCGCCGGTAACAGCCTTTTGGCCGCAGGGGAGCGCGTGTG
The DNA here is from genome assembly GCA_003562555.1 of Dehalococcoidia bacterium. Classification (GTDB taxonomy): domain Bacteria; phylum Chloroflexota; class Dehalococcoidia; order GIF9; family AB-539-J10; genus SKVJ01. The sequence goes on along the minus strand of PWUO01000130.1, from coordinate 1,646 downwards.
GGTCAGCACGGACCTTGGTGACACGTGGACAGATGAGGGCCAAGTAGGTACGACCACGATCCGTAGGCTTGCGTCCTTGGGGTCTGCGCCAGAGCCGGGATTCCCGTACTCGATTCGCTCTGTGGGCTGGAACAACAACCGCCTCGTCGTCAACTTGAACCCCGCCAACCTTGGCCAGAGCACCATCACGCACTACAGCATCCTGACCCTTGGCCGCGTCGCGAACGCCGGAACGGTTTGGGTGGAGACAGACAATTCCACCCGTTGGGTGGCAGTCAACGGACGTGCTCCAGGCGAAGCGGGACATGGCCAGGTCTACACGACCACGACCTCTCAGGCGTTCTCTGCAAACTGGTCCTCTGTCAACCTTCAGGGCACGCTGTTCAAGGTGAAGTTCAACGCGATTCGGAACATCTGGGTGATTGTAGGAACGCATAATGGCGAACCTCGGGTGTGGCAAAGCGCGAATGGCGAGACGTGTACCCGGGTTACCGAGATCGAAGACCAGTTGATGGAAGACTTCGGGACCATGGCCTTGTACTCGGTTGCCTTCGATGCCCAGGGCAATGCGATCTATGTAGGCTCGAATGGTCGGTTTGCATCCAGCGGCTCGCAGGTTGCTCTTCGCCGGGGTACCTACAACGTCTTCTTTGTGACCTACTTTGATACGAGGGCAGGGCGGTTCGTGTGCGACTTCAACAGGCAGTCGCTCACCCTTGACCAGCCATTCGGCAACCTCATCACGCTTGGCAGTTCATCGCAGCAGGGTCTGGTGAACCTCAACCCGTGGATGGATGCTGAGATAGCCGAAAAGATGCGCTTCGATGTGTATGTGCAGTATCTACCTGAAGGTGGGGACATTGAGCGGGATGAGGAAGGTATCAGTTCACTGAGGGCCGAGACGACCATCCGCTATGCGTTCACGCAGGAGTTCCCCGAATCGGGAGATGACTTCGTATCTCTTGAGCGGGACCTTGAAGCGCTGCCCCTTGGTCGTCAACTGGTTACTTCGGGCGCTGCTACGACGGCGGTCTTCGAGAAGTCTCGAACTGCGATCCACAACGGTCGTGTGTGGGCGATGGCCAACCAAGACGAAGACCGCTGGGCCATCACTGATGGCATCAGCCCAGAGATTGCCAACCAGTCGAATCGCTTCGTGTTGTCCTATACGGAAACGGGCTGGGCGAATCTCATGAGCGACCAGAACTACATCCCCATCCAGCCCACGCAGTCTGAGGAGTTCACGGGCTTGCTCAGCACGCCATCTGGCCTGATGGTGATGTTCGACAACGAGATTTTCCTGGTCTCGGGCGACCCAGCCTTCGGCAACCTCTCGTTGGAGTTGTACCTGGACATGGCAGGGTGTGACCAAGGCGTCACTCCTTGTAAGATCGGTGGTCTGCCCTTCGTCATCTGGGACGGCAAGGTGTGGATGCTCCAAGCGGGTGAGGTCTCAGAAATCGGGCGAGACCAGTGGTCGCCCCTTGATCCATTCGTGCGCATCGCCCCTGAGCCGAACAGCAGGAGCATCCTGGTCAGGACCAAAGGTGGAATCGTTCACAGGTACGTCGTGGATGACTCCTTCTGGATGACTGACCCCGTGAATCGTGACGACGAACCGATTCTGGAGATGCTCTCAGCACCAG
>PWUO01000227.1 GCA_003562555.1 Dehalococcoidia bacterium | reverse complement strand
CAGCGGTAATAGAACCTTCTCGTACACCTGTCACCTCCTCACTTCTCGAGCCGGCCGTAAACTGTCTTCCGGCGCTTCGGCCTGCGTCCCACTAGACCTACGCGTATTCGTTGTTTGTGCCGCGGAGTATAGCCAGCGCCGAGACCCCGGTCAAGATTACGTGTGATGAGGCAGTCGAATGTATCCTGATGCTGGCTCGGAGGTGACAGGATTCATATTGTATACTCGCAGATGGGAGGAACCGGCGACTGTGTTCTGTGTGGATGCAGCCGGATCTTCGCCAGGAGGTGGCTCGCGTATGCGAAGCAGTGGGAAACGGATTGAGGTTACGATCCGTCAGATGGAGATCGACGACCTCAGTGTGGTCTACAGGCTGGGAGAGAGCCTGTTCACCAGCGAGGAATATCCGATCCTGTACCGCACGTGGGATCCTTACGAAGTAACTGGCATGTTCACTTCCGATCCGGAGTTCTGTCTGGTGGCTGAGGTGGAGGACATGGTCGTGGGCTTCGTCCTGGCAACCACCGTCGAGAAGGAGGGCACCGCCTGGAAACGCTACGGTTATCTTGAGTGGATCGGCGTGGCGGATGGCTTCCAGCACGCGCGTCTCGGACTGAGGTTATATCGCCGGCTGGAGGAGAGGTTCCGCGAGGAAGGAGTGAGGATGATCATCGCGGACACGGTGGTTGAGAATGAAAAGGCCATCGGCTTCTTCAACCGACTGGGGTTCACTGCAACCGGCAAGCACATCTGGCTCACCAAGACACTGCGTCGCGAGGGACTCAAGGATGAAGGTCCCGAAGGCAGGCCACGTTCCGGTGCACGCAGGCGCAATGTGGGTCGGATCAGTCGTCCGGCATCGGGAACGTCTCCGGAGGTCATCGCAGAGGAGGACACATTGGATGCCACACAATGAGAGCGGTGTGAACCCCGAGAGGCTTCGCAGCCTGCTGGAACACATGGTGAACATCTACAGTCCCTCCGGCAAGGAAGAGGAGGTGATCTCGTTCGTTGCCGAGCATCTGCGTTCTCACGGCGTATCCGTGCAACTGCAGGAGGTCGATGAACAGCGCTGTAACCTTATCGCAATTCCCGAAGGGCGAGACCAGATCGAGCTTTGCCTGGTAGGGCACGTCGATACTGTGGCTGCGTACGACCTCGACGATTATGGCTTCGAGATGGTTGATGAAGAGGTACATGGACTTGGTACGGTGGACATGAAGTCAGGCTGTGCCGCGATGGTTGAGGCGTTCACGGTGCTGTGTAATTCGGGTGGCCGTACGCCGCCGGTGGCGCTTGCCCTGGTGGTCGATGAGGAGGAGGACAGCGCCGGGGCGCACACGCTGGTGGATGAATATCACTTTCCCTGGGCAGTCGTGGGCGAACCCACTGCTCTCGCTCCGTGTCTCGGACACTATGGCTACCTTGAGGTGTTCCTGAGGGCCAGGGGCAAGAGGGCTCACTCTGCAGTTCCGGAGGTGGGTCAGAACGCCATTGAGGCGATGCTGCGCCTGCTCTTGCAGATCACCGATTTCGCCACGTCGGAGGGGTCGCGGCTCGTGTACAACATCAGGGAGCTGTCGGGACTGCCCTCCGGCTTCGTGGTGCCGGACTTGTGTGAGGCGTGGCTGGACTTCCATCTGCCACCGGATATGCGAATGGACTCGCTGAAAGCGGATCTCGAGAAGATAGTGGGGCCGGATGCGGTGGGACTCTCGTCGCTCGATCTCTACATGCGGTTCGAGGACACGTACGCGGGTTACGAGATATCGCCCGATCGCGCGTTCGTGCAGAAGCTGAGAAAGGTGTACGAGGGGATAGGACTTGAATGGAGTCCGCAGCATTTTCGGAGTCACTCGGACGGCAACGTGTTGTGGGCGGCGGGAATAGATCCCATCATCCTGGGTCCCGGACGGCTGGACATCGCACACAGCCAGGACGAGGCAGTGCCCTTCTCCGAGGTTGTCACGGCCGCTGACCTGTACTTGAACATCGCACGCTCGGTGGCATGAGCAACCAAGGCGTGAGAACTATCAGCAGGGAGACGTAAGGAATATGCACACTGTCTTGACACTTGGCACACTGGCTGACAACTACACCTACGTGGTGGAGTCGCAGGGCGAAGCCGTGGTGATTGACCCGGGTGAGGCATCGCCCGTACTGCGAACGCTGGAGTCCTCCGGCGCCAGTCTGCTCGCAGTTCTGTGTACACACGGTCACTTCGACCACACCGGTGGCAACGAGGAACTGTCGCGCCGCACGGGCTGTGAAGTGCTTCTGCCGGATACGTCCGGTGCGGACAGGATGGTTGCTGTGGGCCCGTTCGAATTCACCGTCCTGGGAACGCCCGGTCACTCTGCGGACTCGGTCTGCTTCTACCTGCCCAAGACTGACGGGCAGCCGGGCGACGTGTTCACAGGGGATACCCTGTTCTGCGGCGGGTGCGGTCGCGTCTTCACACGCTCTCCCGAGGCGATGTGGGCGTCCCTGCGCAAGCTGGCGGTACTTCCCCCGGATACGCGAGTGTTCTGCGGCCACGATTACACACTGGAGAACTACGAGTTCGCGGTGACCGTTGAACCCGGGAACCCGGTGGTGGAGGCCCGACTCGAAGAGGCGCGCAGGTTGGCAGCGGATGGCAGCATCACAGTGCCATCGACGATAGCTGCGGAACGGGACACCAATGTATTTCTTCGTGCGGGCGATCCGAAGCTGAGACGCGTCCTCGGTATGGAGCAGGCGACCGATGCAGAGGTGTTCGCAGAGGTGCGACGGCGCAAAGACCGCTTCTGATCTCGTGTACTAACGCAGGAGTCCCCAGAGGACGTGCCAGACGATGTTGGCCGACGTGTGCACGGTGACCGCAGCGAGGTAACCGCTGCGCCGCAGGAAGTACGCTGCCACCAGGGAGAGTGTTCCGTTAAGCAGAAACAGTTCGGCCATCATCGGCATGGGGATTTCTGGAACGGACTCGAGTCCCAGCAGCAACATCACCGATGGGAAGTGGCCGACGGCGAAGAATACTCCTGAGAAGATGGCGGCGTTCCAGAAGACCGGACGCTCCATCTCGCCTTTCAGCACCACGTGTGATATCAGCCACACCAGCAGCGGAATGAAGAAGAGGCGAAACACCATCTCCTCGCCGATTCCTGCACTTAGTGATGCCAGGATCGATGTGGGGAATGGCGGATGTGGCAGCGGACCGAAGGGGTGCAGTCGGCCGAAGAGATTGTCAGCCACTATAAACAGCAATCCCAGCCATAGCCCCACGATGCACGGATTCAGGAAGCGCTGACGATTCGTCACTCTCGCGTCCAGCAGGTCGGGATATCCTAGTTTCCGTGTGAGGCGAAGCCCGATGTAGCCGAGTCCGCCGTAGAGAAACAGCACCAGGGCGGCGTTCATCAGCGCGAGAGGCAACAGGTTGATCTCGCCCTCGGGCATGCTGAGTGGCGTGCCCTGTGGCATGAACGTGATTGCGCCGGCCAGGATGGCGTTGAGCACCACCAGTCCGATGAACACCACGGTGGATGTTGAGAGCCTGTCCATGGGCGGCATATTCTAGCGCACGTGGAACGCCTGCGCACGAGTTGCGACACCATGGTCTATTGCGCGTGGCTGTGTCGCAGGCCCGATGATTCTGGTCAGGTGGTGAGTGGGGCAGGGTAACCGCCCGTGAACTGGCAGTTCGTTTAACAGGAATATCGGAATACGTGGCGTTAGTGTTGACACGCTTGTACCCGAGAGGTCACCATTAACAATTGCGGCGCGACCGGCTTGTGCAAGCGCGCCTGCCGTCTCCCCTTATTCTCTTCCGTAGCAGAGATGTGCAGTCCCGAGCCGCGGTGAAGGTTGCGGTTTGCGGGAGCACGATTGGACAGATTATGTGTATGTTGGTGCCGGACTGTGTCCGCCACAGAACATCCTGGATGGCTTCGCGGTGAGCCTTGACAGCCACGTTCTCCTGATGATGGGTGCTGCGGCAATATGCTTGGCGTTGTCGCTGTACGTCTGGAAACGCAGCCGGGATGCGATTGCGTCGTCGCTGCCACCGCTCCTCACCGCCGCCGCCGTGTGGTCGTTTTTCTACGGTCTCGAGCTCGCGTTGCCCGGTATCGCGCTCATGAGGGTGGCATTGACCCTGCAGTATGTGGGCATTGCCACCATCGCCGTCCTCTGGTTCATCTTTGCTGCACGGTACTCCGGCCGAGGAGAGGGCCTCACGGGTTCACGAGTCGGCCTCTTGTTCATTGTTCCGGCGATTACGGTGGCACTTGTGGCCACCAATAGCCTTCACCATCTGTACTACACGTCGGTGCAGCCCGGTATGGTGGAGGGGAAGAGCTTTCTGATAGTCGAGACTGGTCCGTTCTACTGGGTCCACGTGCTCTATTCGTATGTTCTGTTGGTTGCTGGCGCGCTGCTCATGCTTCGAGCAGCTCTCGGTTCATCGGGCATACATCGGGTACGTGCGGGACTATTTCTCGGTGGTGTGCTGTTGCCGTTCGTAGTGAACGTGTGCTACGTCCTCGGTCTCAGGCCCTATGGATTCCTCGATCTGACCCCCGTGGCGTTCGTGATCACGGGAATTGCATTCACCCTGGGAGCGCTGACATTCGATCTGTTCGCAATAACCCCCATAGCTCTGGACACGTTGTTTGATCGTATTCCCGATGCGGTGCTCATGTTGGACGTGAATGGCAGGGTCGTGAACGCGAATCCCCGCGCCCGTGAATTGTTGCGGGAAGGGCTGGTGTTGCGACCCGTCGACGATGGAATGGAGGCGGGCAAGCGTGATCGAGTGCAGTTCACCCCCTGGGGGAAGGAAGGTGATGTGCACGTAGGGGAAAGAACGTACCATAGTCTGAGCACGGCCCTTGTTGACCGCGCTGGCGGGAGGCTGGGCACCCTCGTAGTCATGCGCGATATCACTGATCGCAAGCAGGCGGAGCGTGCACTCGAGCGAAGCCGGGATGCATACCAGTCGCTCGTCGACAACCTCCCGGGGGCCGCCTATAGGTGTTCTTTGGATGAACACTGGACGATGCACTACCTGAGCACGGGAATCGAGGGCCTGACCGGCTACCCTGCCGCTGACTTCCTGAAGAACAGGGTGCGCTCCTTTGCAATCGTCCTGCATCCCGACGATATCTCATACGTGGAAAGTTGTGTTAAGGCTGCGGTGGCTGAGGACCGACCTTTTGAGATTGAGTATCGTGTTATCAGGCGCGATGGTCGCGTCTGCTGGGTGCTGGATAAGGGCCAGATCGTCAATGAGGAAGGGGGCGAAGCGTTCCTGAGCGGAGTGCTTCTTGATATCACGCAGCAGAAGAGGGATCGCCTGGAGATCGAGCGCTCCCAGAGGGAGCTTCGCAAGCTGGCCACCCATCTGCAGGTTGTCAGGGAGGAGGAACGTGCTGCCGTGGCCTGGGAGTTGCATGACGAGATAGGTCAGGCGTTGGCGGTGGTCAAGATGGACCTCGCCCGACATGACAGCAGGCTATCGGGCGCGGAAAGTGCAGCGGTTCAGCCAGGTCTGCAGGACACGGTTGCGCTTCTCGACGAGACCATTGGCAGGCTGCGCAGACTGTACACCGATCTCAGGCCGGGCATGCTCGACGACCTTGGTCTGTCAGCCACGATAGAGTGGCAGACGACTGAGTTCGGGCGTCTCTCAGGTATCGATTGTCGGCTGACGCGGCTGGATGAAATTGAGCTGGCGGATGATCGAGCCAACCTCGCAGTCTATCGGGCTTATCAGGAGGTGCTCTCCAGCGGCGTGCGGCAGGCCGGCGCCACGCGGGTGGAGGTGAGTGTGGAGCGTTACGACGATCGCATGGTAGTGAGGGTTACTGACGATGGAGCGCGTGGTGTTGAGGAGGACCAGGACTCCGTGCTGGCGCTTCGTTATGCGGCGATGCGTCACAGCCTGCGTGGATGTCACGGTTCCGTTGTCGTCAGCAGGAACGGATCAGAGGAGACGGTTACTGAGATCATCGTTCCCCTGCGTCCCCAGCAGATGAGAATGCCCGCGTGAACGTGCAGGACGGAGCGCTGCACGGCGCCGACCTTCTGACCGAGATCGTTAGCCCTGCGTCGGTACCCCTTCCGTTTCGCCAGCCAGGTTATGGGCCGTACACTCGTTTCACCAGTGTGGCGTACCGCTGTGCGAACCTCTTGCAGCGCGTGATGTCCTCTTCCTGCAGCTTGCCAATCGTGGTCACTCCGTAGTGGTGGCCCTGGGGGTCGCCTTGAACGATCATACCGTGTATCAGCAGCGCCTCGAGTATGCTGAGCACTGTCGTCTCCTGCCCGGTGGACCCCGCGGATGAGAACGCGGCGCCTACCTTGCCGTCCAGCCTGCCATGGTACTTCACGCTGTCGTCCAGCAGCTTCTTCACTTCGGCGGCCATGGTGCCGTAATAGGTGGGAGATCCAATAACGACGCCGTCGACGCTCAGCAAGTCCTCGGGTGTGGTGTCTTCCACGCGACGGAAGTCGACCTCCAATCCTTCAGTTCGTATGCTCTCCGTGATGGTTTGTGCCATTGACTCCGTGTGTCCGGTGCGCGAGTGGTAGATCACCAGTATTCGTGACATATGTCCTCCTTTGGTTTTTACATCCTGTGGTATCCGATCCTTGCCGATGACGGTTTGCTCCGGCAGACTGCAGCTGCAGCCACCCCGACACCCACCGCATGCGCGAGACTTCTTCGCGCTGCCAGCACACCGTGTCTTTCACTGCGCATACTCGTAGCTGATGCGTTGGATACGGCCTCTCCAGTACGGCTTCTTTCCCTCCGGCAGAAGCCATGCCACCTCGCCATCGAGGGGGATCAGCATGTGCTCCCAGCGCTGATAGTTGCTCCAGCGTCCTTCCCATGGTGTGGGAATTGTCCCGCTTTCCGTTGCACGTCCCCGCGCCTCGGCGCGGACCGACTCGATCAGGCCATCCGACCCGAATGTAAACTGCATCGTTAGCGTGAGGTCACCGTCGCGCAGTGCCGCCGTGGCCGATGCATCATCCACGGCCTCCCATCGCACTCCCTGGCTCGGCAGCAGCGCCGTGGGGTACCAGGCGCATTCGGCGAAGAATCGCATCAGTTCTCCCTCGGCGATGTCGGGTGTTCCCCGCATTTCCACAAGCGAGAACAATCCCAGCACCGACGCATGCAGGATCCCCATGCCTGCGGCATAGGCGTCGTGCACTCGCACCTTGATGCCAGGCATCATCGCGATGCGCGCTTCCCAGTCGAATCCCGGGCGATTGGTTATGACACGCTGGGTGGAGGAGAACGACTTCCAGTTCTCGCCGGTCTGGCTCAAGTTGAACGTGCCCGTGTGCGCTACTCGTACCCCGCTGATGATCGGTTGGCCGTCGGATAGAACTGCCCGGAAATACCTTCGGACCGGAGTGGGAAGACCTTCAAGATCCGCCGGATTGAACGTCGTCTGCTGCACAGGCGTACGGACGGACTCAAGTCTTGCGTGGATTTGCCTCGTCTCTGCCTGCCAGCGGGCGTTGCCTCTGGCGACAGCGAAAACCGCTACCACTACAAACCCGGCTACTATGAGCGACGCAGTGTGCAGCCACACTTCACATTCCTCCCACTGCCTCAGGCGTTACCTGAACGTGTGCGCGTCTAAACCTGCACCCGGGTCATCGGTCAGGCTCGACCCTTCGGGAAGTGCTGGTTAACGGTCTGACGCACCTCGGCCAGCCATTCCTTGCGCTGGTCCTCCGAACTGACGACGACGATGCTGAACGTCCTGCGATAGAAGCTGCCCACGCCGCACAGGTCGAAGACGCAGTTCTTCCAGAGTGTCTGGAGCGGATCGCCAAAGGCGGCGAGTTCACGGTCGGGCCCTGTGTTGGCCGTGTTCAACACGACGGCGATCCTTGCCTTCAATAATCCGTTGGGTACGCCCTCGCCCTCGTCGCCCTCGAGGAACTCGTATGCCACCCCGGGGCGGATCACCCGGTCGATCCACCCCTTGAGGATTGCGGGAGGTTGTCCCCACCAGTTGGGGTGGACGATGATGATACCGTCCGCCTCGGTGATCTCGGCGCAGTGTCGCTGGATGCTGACGGGAAGAGACGCCTCTTTCGGGATCTCACAGGCACGCAGGAGGGGGTCAAACTCCTCCTCATACAGGTCATGAAACCGTATGTCGTGTTCGTTCCTGCGCAATGTTTCAATGGCGACAGCGGCTATCGCATGGTTGAAACTGTTTGCGGATGGATGGGCAAGTATCACCGACACCTTCACCGGATAGGCCCTCCTCACGACGCTGCGCTTGACGACACCAAGATGCTATCGCATTCCGCTTGTTGTGGGAAACGGAGTATGATGGGAGCAACGGGATTCATCCCGTGGAGCAGCCGAGGCCGTTCATGACTCTCACGCTCGCGTACGTACTGTTCGCCTGGGGCGTAACCAGGGTGTTGCGGCGCTTCAGCAGATTCTCGCGGACGAGGTTCCTCGTGGGGTGTCTGTGCGCTGGTCTTGTTGCCGGCTGCCTGGCGGTGCTGATCTGGCCTGCGGATTCCGTGATACTGGTGAATCTGCCCGGGGTGTTGCTCGGCGACCTGGTTTATCACACATCCATCCACCTTGTCGGAGACCCGTCGTCGTCGCAGGCGCACTACACCATTCCATGGTTGCTGCGGGTGCCCCAGGTGTATCTGCTGGTTTCGGTCGTGTTGTGGGGACTCGTTGGCGGCATTGTGCAGATGTTCGCCAGTCGCAGGGATCGGTGACCGTATCGACTCCGGGCTGTGCAGGGAATTCCGGCGCAAAAGCACAGATAATCGCATACGATTTCGCGCTTCACGAACGAATTGCCCTTGACAGCCCCCTGGGACATTGGCTATCTTAAGGGTTGCCCCAGGTCACCGAGCAGCGAGAAAGGGCCTGAGCCTGAGAGGTAGTGTCACCAGCCTCCTGAGACCACAAATCGAGGGAGAAAGATGGCAGTTGCGCTCAGGCATCGGAGTCGAAATATCGGTTGTGAGGACACCTGGGGCACTTCTTTGTCCCTCGTTCTTGCGGTAGCTCGGTTCACCCGGAGTACTCTGTTCCGCTCATCAGTTACATGCCTCCCTGTTCCGGTGCGCAGTGTCCATTCCACTTCCGGCCGCGAGGTACAGGTGTGCGAATGCCACCTGGCGCGACCTGTGTAGCCTTGACACCTGTGTGTCTCGTCAAGACCCGATGTCCGCGTGGTCCTGTGGCGCGACACCTTTGTGTACGTGGCCCTGAGCTTGAAGGGAATGGGTGCAGAAGCTCCTGCGGCACCCCGTAGGTATCGCGCAGATGATCCATAGGCCCTCCCTTCTCTTGCGACGAGCACCTGCCTTTCCACTCTTGTATGTGTAATCCGCTGTGAGGCGTGCGGTTCCATGCCGGCATCCTCCTGCATGCGGACATTTTCGCTGAACAGTTAGGGGAGGACAGAATCGTAGAACATCCACAGCGACGGCCAGGAGGGTTGACAGGGGGGAAGTGCATGCACTAGTATTCTATTGTTAGAGTAGTCTAACAACGATCAAGCGGTGAAACCCATGAGCAGTGGTAGTGAGAAGCTGACCCGGTCCCTGGAGGACTACCTTGAGGCTATCGCTGTCCTCCATGAGCGCGAGGGCAAAGCCACCGTGACCGCACTGAGCGAAGCTGTAGGCGTGAAGAAGCCGAGCGTCGACTGGGCGGTGAGAAGACTCTCAGGTGCCGGACTGGTGACTCATGAGCGGTACGGCGACATCGAGCTCACCGATGAGGGAGCCCGTCTGGCGGATGAGGTCTACCGTCGTCATAAGGCGCTTCTGAGTTTCCTGACCGGAATTCTAATGGTGGATCCAGAGACAGCCGAGGCTGATGCCTGCAGAATGGAGCACGCGCTCAGCAGAGAAAGCATCCATCGATTGGAGAGCTACATCAGCTTCGTGATGAAGTGTTATCCGGGCAGGTCTGATTGGGAGAACATCTTCAACCGTTACGTGGAGGATGGCGGGGACGAAAGGGTCATGCCGCCTGATCTCCATGGCGGTTCATCGTCAGGCAGCGAGGCACAGCCATGATCCGTCCACGAACCGCGTGGTGGGTGCGGGGTACGGTCCCGGGTAGTGCTCTGCCGCTGCGAGGGCAGAGAGGCTAACCGGAACGGGTTTCGCCCGCTAAGTTCTATGAAGGGAGCTACGTAGTATGGAGGCCTTGCTCTACAGCTTTCTGGCTGGAGTATCCACTGTCCTCGGCGCGGCACTTGTCATGGTGTTCGGCAGACCCGGCCACAAATTGCTGTCCGCGTTGCTGGGGTTCGCAGGCGGTATCATGCTGGCAGTGGCGTTCTTTGATCTCATTCCCGAGTCATTGGAGTTCGGCTCGTTGACGACCGCCACCATAGGGTTCCTTCTGGGTGCCGGCATCATGTACGGGCTCGATCGGCTCCTTCCACATGCGCACTTCTCCGCCAACCAGGAGCTGTCCGTAGAGAACCCGCCACGCGTACCCGCATTCAGAAAGGAGATGCTGCGGTTAGGCTACCTGGTCTTCTTCGGACTTGCGTTGCATAACCTGCCCGAAGGACTGGCGATCGGTGCCGGTCTGGAGGCCAGCCCGACGCTGGGGTTGTATATTGCCATCGCCATCGCGTTGCACAATATTCCCGAAGGCATCGCCGCTGCGGGCATCCTGAGGGCCGGCGGACTTACTGTCGTGAGGGTGCTGCTTCTCACGCTGGTCATCGGTCTGATGACTCCGCTGGGTGCAGCGATCGGCCTTCTGTTCTTCCACATCTCGCCGATGTTTATCGCAGGAGGGATGGCGTTCGCGGCCGGGGCCATGGTCTACATAGTGGTTGATGAACTCGTACCGCAGTCGCACAAGCTGAACGACCACGTATCCATCGGCGGACTCATACTCGGCCTGATGGTTGTCCTGGTGATGACGGGGTGAGAATGTGGGACGTTTGCCGCCAGGGCGGTATGTTAGTGATCTGATCATACCCGCTCCCCTGGAAAGGGGAGCGGGTATGATTCGCTTTGTCGCGCGGTGGACCAGACAAGCGCGGAATGCCTGATGCTTCATCTGTTCAACCTCGCACTCTGTACGCTCCTAATAATCATTGACGGATGATGATTCACTTCAGGTACAATCGAGCAGGGTGGCCACGGCACCCCTATCGGGGGCGGGACTGCTTCAGTCACGAGTTGCTGGCGCAGATCCGGACGGCTTACACACAGGGAGGGGTGTATGTTTGACGAGAAGACGCTGAGGCAGGCGCATGACGGGATGCTCGGGTGGTGGGACAAGGTCAAGGACGCTGCAGCGAGCGCCTGGCAGAGCAAGCGGTATTCCACCGTATCCGACCTCGAGATCAAGCCCCTCTACACGCCCGAGGATGTCAAGGACCTGGACTACGGGGAGCACATCGGCTATCCCGGCGCGTACCCGTTCACGCGTGGCTGCCAGCCTGACATGTACCGGGGCCGACTGTGGACGTTCAGAATGTTCTCCGGGTTCGGCAGCGCCGAGGACACGAACCGCCGCTACCACCACCTGCTCAAGCATGGCGAGACCGGTCTGAGCATTGCCTACGACTACCCCACGCTTATGGGCTACGACAGTGATTCGCCGCGGTCGCGCGCTGAGATCGGCAAGTGCGGCGTGGCGATCGACAGCCTGGCCGACTTCGAAGTCCTCATGCGCGGCATCCCCCTGGGCGATGTGACCGTCTCTCACACTATCAACCCTCCGGCCAGCATCGCGTGGGCCATGAACCTCGCCCTGGCGGACAAGCAGGGCGTTGGCTGGGACCGACTGGGCGGCACCATCCAGAACGACATGCTCAAGGAGTTCATCGCCCAGAAGACGTTCATGTGTCCGATAGAACCATCGGTCAGGATCGTTCGAGACACCATCGAGTTTGGCACAAAGCACGTCCCGCGGTGGAACACGGTGAGCATAAGCGGCTACCACATGCGGGAGGCCGGCGCTACAGCGGTCCAGGAGTTGGCATTCACGCTGGCCGACGGCATCGCCTACGTGCAGGATGTGCTCGACCACACCGAGCTTGAGGTCGATGCCTTCGCTCCACGCCTGTCCTTCTTCTTCGATTCTCACATCGACTTCTTCGAGGAGATTGCCAAGTTCCGCGCCGCCCGGCGGATATGGGCCCGGATCATGAGGGACCGTTTCAAGGCGAAGAACCCCCGGTCTTGGTGGCTCAGATTCCACACCCAGACTGCAGGCGTCTCACTGACGGCACAGCAGCCATTGAACAACGTCATCCGCACGGCCACCGAGGCACTGGCGGCGGCCCTCGGTGGCACGCAGTCGCTGCACACCAATTCGTACGATGAGACGCTGGCGCTGCCGACCGATCACGCTGTGACGGTGGCGCTCCGCACCCAGCAGATCATCGCCGATGAGACTGGCGTCACAAATACCATCGATCCGCTTGCCGGCTCCTACTTTGTGGAGGCACTGACCAACGAGATGGAGGAGCGGGCGCTGGAATATATCGAGAAGATAGACAGGATGGGAGGCATGCTGGCCGCGATCGACCAGGGCTTCCCGCAACTGGAGATCGCTGACGCCGCGTACCGCTATCAAAGACAGATAGACACCGGGGTGAAGACGCTGGTGGGTGTCAACAAGTACGTGACCGAGGAACAATCCCCGATAGAACTCCTCAAGATCGATGAAAAGCTGGAGGAGGAACAGGTCACGCGGCTGCACAATCTGAAGCGATCGAGGGACAACCGTGCGGTATCGCAGGCGCTTGGCGATGTGCGTCGGGCATGCCGGAACGGCGAGAATGTGATGCCGGCAGTGATCGAGGCCGTGAAGGCGTATGCGACCGAGCAGGAGATTTGCGATGTCTACCGTGAGGTCTTCGGAGAGTACCGGGATCCCGGATTCTACTAGGCGGTCAACGGCAGAACAGCAGACTGTTCGAAACGGGGGCAGTACGAGATGCGTGCAGAGAAGAAGCTGAGAGTGCTGGTGGCCAAGCCCGGACTGGATGGTCACGACCGAGGGGTCAAGGTGATCGCCCGCGGATTCCGCGACGCGGGACACGAAGTGGTCTATACCGGGGTGCACCAGACGCCTGAACAGATAGTCAGTACGGCCATCCAGGAGGATGTCGACCTCGTGGGGCTGAGTTGCCTCTCAGGGGCACACCTGTTCCTTTTCAGCGAGGTCGTGAGGCAGCTTAGAGAACAGGGTGCCGATGACATCACGGTCATCGGCGGGGGAATTATCCCGGACGAGGATATCTCCAGGCTCAAGGAAGCTGGAGTCAGAGAGGTATTCCTGCCAGGCACGTCGCTCGATGCGATCCTGAAGTGGACCGAGGAGAACGTGCGTCCAGCGGGCAGTGGTCAGGAGCCTGTTAGGTGACCGCGGACGCGGTCAATCGGATTCTCGCCGGGGACGTCAGAGCGGCGGCCCGGCTGATGAGAGGAATCGAGGAAGGCAATTCTGCCTCATTCGACCTGCTCGAGTCGCTGTATTCGCACACCGGTAACGCCTACATCGTAGGTATCACCGGGGCTCCCGGTGGTGGCAAGAGCACGCTTGTGGACACGCTGATCGGCGCGTTTCGAAAGCGGGACATGACGGTTGGCGTTGTGGCCATCGATCCCACCAGTCCGCTGACGGGTGGAGCGATACTGGGCGACCGCGTTCGTATGCAGCAGCACTGTACGGACCCCGGCGTGTTTATTCGGAGCGTAGCAACGCGCGGCTGGCTTGGCGGCCTTGCCAGGGCCGCCGCAGGCATGATTCACGTCATGGATGCTATGGGGAAGGATGTGGTGCTGGTTGAGACGGTTGGTATCGGCCAGCAGGAGGTCGATGTGACCCGTCTCGCGCACACGTCGCTGTACGTGTTGACACCGGGTTCGGGTGACTCAATCCAGATGATGAAAGCGGGCATTCTGGAGATGGCGGACATCTTCGTCGTCAACAAGGCGGACCAGGAGGGTGCGTACGGCGTCAAGATGGAGCTTGAGGCGATGATGGCCATGCAGGGCGAGCACTCCGACCTCGCCGGGCAGAGGAAGCCTCCGGTCCTGCTGACCGAAGCGGTTCACGGCAAGGGTGTCGGAGATCTTTGCCAGGAGATACTGAAGCATCGCGAGTTCCTCATCTCTCATGGGCAGATGGCCAGTCGAGAGCAGGCGAGGGTAAGACTTGAGCTCTCCGAAGCCGTCGAGAGTGCGCTCAAGGAGCTGATCGACGCGGGTACCGACAGGGCATTGTATGAGAAGCTGGTGGACGATATGGTGCAGAGGAGAATCGGACCTCAGACAGCCGCCTCGCACGTCATCGAAAAGCTGACTCGATCGTAGCCCCTGATACGCGAGGTTTTCGCGGGGCGTCTGTCGATGCGGTGTCTCCCACGATCGGTGCCTACACGTACGGTACCATCTGGTAGCGCCCTCGAGCCACGTCGATGCGGCCAAGCTGAGCGCCGCCCTCCCACAGCTGAATGATCTTCACATCGCGCAGGTACTTCTCTATGTGGTAGTTCCTCATGTAGCCGTACGATCCCGTCAGTTCCATCGCCATGTTGCAGACCTTCAACGCCGTCTCAGCCGCGTATATCTTGGCTCCGGTGGCGCGTGCGATCTGCTCATCGCTGTAGTGGTGCCCGTAGACCTTTCGATTGTCGAACATACTGGCCGCCGTCAGGTAGTAGAAGCGCGCGCTCTCAACACCGATTATCATGTCCGCCAGCATGGCCGCCTGCAGCGTGTGCTGCCGCACCTGTTTGCCGCCGTAATGGCGTTGTCCCGTGAACTCCAGTGCGATGTCAAGCACCGCCTGTGCGACGCCGGTGGCGAACGCGGCGCTCGATAACCTGCCCCAGGCAAGCAGATTCTTCAGGCTCTCGGCGTCCTTCCCGGGCTCCATCGATGCGCGGTACTCTTTCGGCACACGAACGTCGTCCAGGAACACGGAGGCGTTCACATCCGTGAACCTCATTCCCATCTTGTCCTCGGGCTTGCTGAACGACAGTCCAAGAGTGTCCGCCGGCACGTAGATCAGCGCGATGCCTTCCTCCTCCAGATCAGGGTCGGTGGTGCAGGCGATGAGATAGACGTCCGACACTCCGGCGCCGCTGGGGAACTGCTTGGCACCGTTGATAACCCAGTGGTCGCCTTCAAGCCGCGCTCTGGTGTGGATTGCCTTGCCGCGATACTCAGCGCACTCGACGTTGCAGCCGCCCTCGGGCTCCGTCATCGCGAGACAGGCTTCACGGAAGGAATCGCCGCAGAACGGGCGACACAGGTCCTCAAGCACACGTTCGTTGCGCGAACGGACCGCGGCGCCAAAGACCCAGGCTGGCACGCTGAGCGTCAGGGCGATACCGCAGTCGCCTCTCGCGATCTCCTCGTACCCCACCACGAAGGAGACAGCCCCTGTGCGGATGCCTCCCAGTGACTCCGGGAGGCCCCGCTTATGCATGCCCATCGCCGCCAGGCCGTTGAGCACGCGGTGTGTGTGTGCGCGCTCCGTGTCTGTGTCGAGATGCTGCCGGTAGGGGAGTATCTCGTCAGTTACGAACTCTCGGAGCGATGCGATAACCATCCGGTCCGCTTCGCTTACGAAATCGCCGTACTCCTTCACCCTGTCACCTCCTGCCTGGGCTGACTTGGGCATGCCACGGGGCCCATGAGCATCCGCAGGAAGCCCCCGCGAGCCTGCCGCTTCGTGCGTGGCTATTCTAGCTGAGTGGGCTTCGAACTCCTATGCTGCCTCGCCGCGCACAGCCCCAACCGAATTGTGCCCCATCTCAGGATGTTCAGGTACAGAAGTATCAGCGACGCAACTAACCAGTACACCGGCAGCCTCTCATAATGGAGGAAGCCCAGATAGATGATGTCCAGCGATGGCAGTAGTCCCCAGACGATGACGAACAGCAGCTGGGCTATGATGAAGCCGCGCGGAATGAACCGGTGGAATGCATAGATGATGCCGTACGATATGGCCACCCAGGCCAGCAGAAATACCTGCTCGATGATCCTGTCTG
>PWUO01000306.1 GCA_003562555.1 Dehalococcoidia bacterium | reverse complement strand
CGACCCGCTTCTCACATCCCCGCGAGTGCTGGGGAAGTTTCGTGGACGTGAGAATCAATGTGCCATCGGTATTGCGAAGGGAGTTAACTCGCCGACAGACAGGAACCGTCTACATGAGTTCTGTATGTGATCCGTGGCAAAGCCCTGAGGAGCACTACGGCATCACGCGGCAGTGTCTCGAGATGCTGCGGGAATCAGGCCATTCACTGTTCTTGCAGACGAAGTGTGAGCTGGCACTGCGCGACTTCGACCTGCTTGAAGGACGATCCGACGTTGAATTCGGCGTCACAGTGACGAGCACGAACGCGGGAGTAGCGCGTGTCGTTGAACCGAATGCTTCGGAACCTGAGCTCCGTCTTCAGATGATCAGAGAAGCACGCCGAATTGGGCTTCGCACATTTGTGTTTCTTGGACCCCTTCTACCGGGACTGTCTGATCGAGGTGACGGTCTGGATCACTTGTTCCATGCGGTCGCACAGGTGCAGCCGGACCGCGTGTTCGTGGACAGGCTCAACCGCCGTGCCGGGATGTGGCCTGCGGTAGCCTCGGCGGCTTCCACTCTGGACCCGGCGCTCCCGTCGGAATACAAGCGAGTGCTGTTCTCATCCGAATCTTCGCTCTATTCTGCCGTGCTTCGCGAACGCGTCGCGAAGGTGGCTGAGTCTCATGGACTGCTTAAGCGCATCGAGTGGTGCTTCGAGTAGCGCACATGATCGTCCTCATCAGTCGATATCCGAAACTGTCAGAACGGGGTATAATGCGCGTTTTGATGGCCTATGACTCCAACCCGGCTCAAAGGACACCAACCCTTTATCCTGATGGCGCTCAGGAGTGGGTCGAAGACACAGCAAAGTCTTCGCAAGAGGTATGAGCGGCTGCTGCACTACATGGGGCTGCCCGTCTCGTTTGCCGGTGAGGACCGTGGCTGGCGCTTTCATCGTGAACTCGACGAGAACCTTGGTGTCCTGATCAGACGGGGGTTTGTGGCACATGATGGGGACTCCTATTCGCTGACGCCGGAAGGACAGGAACTGGCGGAGTCGGCGTATCAGCGCGCGCGAGAATCCGAGGACGCGGTCACTACCTTGGTTCACAGTCCGGCCATTGCTTCCCGGCTCTCAGTGGCCTCCTACGCGCTGCTGGCTGCTCTGAAGCTGGCGGCCGGATTCGCTTTCAGCAGCGCCGCCCTTGTGGCCGATGGTCTTGACAGTCTTATCGACGTCCTGTCTGCGTCCATTGTGTTGCTCGGCGTTCGTTTCGGCAAGGAACTGATGTCCGCAGCATTTGTGGTGGCAATGATGGGACTCATTGCCTGCCTCATATTCTATGAGGGCATCCTGCGCCTGGCGTCGCCCGTAGTGGTCGCCACACCGATGGCGGCCTTCCTTGCTGTCGTGGCTTCTGCCGGAGTCTCCTACGTGCTGAGCGTGTACCAACGGAGGGTGGGTAAACGTGGGGGAAGTCTTGCGCTGGTATCTCAGTCGGTAGACAGCCGGAGTCACGTGTTGCAGGCAGGAGCGGTGCTGGTTGGCCTGGTGTTTGCGAGGTTCGGTATGTACGCCGTCGATGCCGTGGTCTCGCTGCTTATTGGCGTACTGATTCTGCGTTCTGCAGTGGAATTGGCGGTTGAACTCTCGCGTGTCGCCCGATCTGATGTGGGAGTGGTGGCACAGGACGGGGAGTTCGAAAGAGGTTTCGATCGACACAGGTGGAACTTCTTCAAGACGTGGACACTTATGACGATCAAGGAAGTGAGTAATCGTCGGGATCTGGTCCTTCGTTACGATCTGACATTCACACCGGACGACCTCCCGTACGCCACGTACAGAAGCCCTGCAGCCGGATTCGACTACCGGAAGCATGTGGATGGCATACTGGAGGAGATCTTCGAGGAGGGGCTCATAACCTCGGTGGGAGCGGAACTCTACCTGACTGATGCGGGCAAGGCGAAACTGGACGCCAGCCTGCGGCGTCGAAGACTTGGTTTCTTCTTCTAACGCTGCTCGGTCCAACGCGGCAGCATGACACCTCTTGGATCTATTTCTTCTCGAATGAGCCGGAGTTCCTCCTCTGTGGGAGCCGGGGTGAGAGGCACGTTCTCCGGAACGAAGTCGTGCACGAATCCGGTGTGTGCAATCACCTCATCCACCGTGACGCCAGAGTGCACGGACTCCAGCCGGGCCAGTCTGGTGCGATCATCGAACCGAAAGACCGCCTTGTCCGTGAGTATCATGCAGGGTCCACCTCTCACGAGACCGACTTCCTCTCTTCGACCCGGGCCATCGAGATAGCCGGCCCCCGATACGAAGTCGACCCTATCGACGAAATTCCGTTTCTCGTGAGGCAGGATTATGATCTCCCGACCGAATAGAGAGAAATGGCCTGGTTGATTTACGGGTCCTATGAGGCGGACCTTCGGGCGCACATAGTCGCCAATCGCCACGGTATTGCAGTTTCCGTACTTGTCCACCTGTGCTGCGGAACCGAATCCCACGTCGATCTCATGGCGGGCTGCGACGTACGACATGCAGAGGCTGTTGTTGTACGCCTCTGCCGGCCAGGTCCCGAGTAACGTTCCGAACTCGCTTTCCATCCCGGTGGGAACCCTGCTGACGTCAGGGTTCATGACCCAGCCAGCTACGAGCATCCACGAATCGGGTGCGTGCGTGTGTTGTGCGAGGGCCATCGCGACGATCGGAATGCGGGTGAGCAGAAGAATGGTCTGAGGTCCGGTTGACAGTCCCAGAAACCACAACTCGTCGTTGCGCAATTCGCGCGCGATGACGGTTGCCATCACCTCGTATACGTTGGGTGACTCACGTGTCACCACGAGCCTCCAATCTGGCGAAGCCTTGCCAGGCGTGCCGCACCTATCAGTTCCAGGTACTGGTCGTGCGTCTCCACTGCGTGAATGTAACGGGCTATGTATTCGGCGAAGCCATCGGGAGTTCGGGCAACCGACGCATAGTGTGCGATATGGTCTCTGTCCTGTTCGTAGAGATGAAGGCACGAGTACGGATGTGCGCCGTAGGGCGCCTCGACGATGGCGCTGGTCCTGAACCGTGGCACCAGGTTAAGGTAGGGCAATTGCCGGACCCTGTCATGAGACACGATCTGTTCCACCGTCACGATTACGTTGCGTGTAGCTCGTGTGGCAATCAGGTCGAGGTCCTCGGGAAGCTGCCGATGCGGGAAGAAGAGGACATTTCCATACTTATCGCCTGCAGGCGCATGGATGATGACCCACTCGGGCTCGGCGGCGGACACGGCGTGATAGTCTCCGCTGCCGAACGGATCCTGCACCTGTCTGATGTCAGCGTTCACCCTGGGGAGATCTGTACCCACCATCTCACGAGTGGTGAAGAAGGGCATGCCGCGGGCACTGCAGGCAAGACGCTCGAATGCGACCGGCTCGCTATACTCTGCGAGTTCGATCTCGCCGGCCTGGGCGGCCCTCCTGAAGCAGGGGGCAGTACCGAACTCCTCCAGACCCACATACGAGAACTCGAGTCGTCTCACTCGCCCCGCTCCAATGAGAATATCGACGTCTCCTGCGCTGACGTGGCTGACTATGGTCAAGTCGGTTGTGCCCTGTCGAATCAGTTCGTATACGAAAGCCATAGGGTGGTTGTGCACCGCCATGCCACCCAGATGGATGCGGCTGCCACTGTTGATAAGCGATGCGGCCTCGCTCAGGCTGCGCAACTTAATAGTAGGTTCACGCATAGTCATGATATTGTCGTGCTGAACATCCCGGGAGCGCAAGAGGAGCAAGGGATGTCCCATGCGTATTGGCTCTACTAGCCTGGGATCCGGATGCCTTGGCTGCGCGGTCAATGGCCGCGGCTGCTGCCGCACCGGCTGCTCCTGCTACGTACGCCGTGTCGTCCCGATCCTCCCGTGAATCCTATTGTCCAGTGGCGTGACCGAATGGTCCTCTGGCGCTATACTATGCCGCTCACAATAGGTCAACCATCATCAGGAGTCAAGAGGAATGGATGCATCAGAGGTGCTGGACGCCCAATCAATCGAAGGTATCCAAGTACAGCAGCCGGTTCTCGACGAGCCGTTTGAACTGCCGTGCGTTCGGTGTGGCGTGTGCTGCAACGTATACCAGGTGCGCATGAGTCGTGCAGAGGCCGATCGAATAGCCCGGCACATGGAGATTGATTTCTGGGACTGGATAGGACGCTTCTGCGATCCGCGCTGGCCGGATCCGAGAAGTCACCTGATCAGACACGATGATGCCGGTTGCGTGTTTCTCGATAACGCAGGCACAGAGGTAGCCCTTTGTCGCATATACGAGGTGAGGCCGGATTCATGCCGCGCATGGAGCGCAGGGGTGTACAAGCCTGCCTGTCAGGAAGGGCTGAAGCGCTTCTGGAACGTCGAAGTCAGTGACACCGGTCGCCTTGAAGGCAGCGACGAATCGCTCCGGAGGCTGAATCGGTTCCTGCAGTCGCTCTAAGTCTTATGCCCGTCAGTGGAGAGACTAGT
>PWUO01000039.1 GCA_003562555.1 Dehalococcoidia bacterium | reverse complement strand
GGATCGCGTCGCTGTTCAAACGCTCCCTGCTCAACGCCTACCAGCAGTACCCCAAGCTGCACCTGCAGGCGTACTGCAACGAGTGGGTGTTCCGCTTCAACCGTCGGCACTCGCGGGCTCGCGGGATGCTGTTCTTCCGGCTGATGGAGCTGGCCGTGCAGGCCGGACCGCTGCCCTACTCCGCGCTGATCCGATCCGAGCGTCCCCGCGAGATCTCGCCCGTCCCTCCCGCAGGAGACGGCCGCCCACGACGCGCCGCTGTCAACGACCAACAGCGTCCCTGGCGCCATCCATGACCCGGTAGGCGCGACACAAGATGTGGTATCTACTGTAGTTACCTGGAGACCCCCCTCAACCTGAAACCGGCGCGACACAGCCCCTCAGCGCCCGATCCCGGCCTCCGGCCGGCCCACCCGCGACACCGCGGGCGGCCACCCCTGCTCAGCACAGTACTACGAGACTCCACTGAAGGTGACATGGTCGTGGTCCACCTGGTCGATGATGGGGCGACACATCGGGTTCTGGTGTATCGGGTTCTGGTGTGAGGTGTTCCCCGGGTTCTGTAGAGGCGGATAGCTGAAACGTGCATGCTGCCCGAAGTGAGACAGGAGAGCAGCATGGGACGCAGCAGGGACTACCCACCGGAGTTTCGCCGCCGCGCGGTCGACTTGTCGCTAGGTGAGCTGTGCTTTTCGGGAGAGGCCCCTCGCACTGGCGGCGTGGGATGACAGACTCACCCTGACGCGGTGGAAGGTCTAGCGGTGACGTTGGGGTTGGCCGAACGGGCGCCGCCTCGCCGCTGCGGACGCAGGCTCCTAGGACGGATGTTGTAAGCTCGGAGCGCAATTAGGGCAGATGAGCTGCCGCGCTGACGCCCCGATTTCCAAGATTCGACATGCTCGGGGGCGGGGAGGCATCGATGGTCAGCCGAGGTTCGCCGGAGTTCTCAGTAGTCATACCAACTCTGGGAACAAGGAACGGAGCCCTCAAGCGGGCCGTACGGAGCGCACAGGAACAGAGCCAAACACGAGTAGAAGTTCTGGTGGTCGATGATGCAACACCGGATGACTCGGTTCGTGTACTGGCTTTGGAGGCCGGGGTCGGTTACCTGCGGAGGCGCGTGAATGGAGGACCATCAGCGGCTCGCAATGAAGGGGCAAGGTTGGCAAGTGGTCGATTCATAGTATTCCTGGACTCTGACGATGAGCTACCTGAGAGTCGACCATGGGTAGGTACACCTTGGGGAGTGACGGTTGGCCGCATCTACCGCGAAGGCCGTCTAGACATGCCGGCCAGTCCGCTTGACTTGCCCAGTTCACTCCTCCGACACAAGGGCGGCGCTTCGCTATCATCACTTGTGCTATGTCGTGAACTCCTGCTCGAAGAACCTTTCGATGTGTCATTGCGCGCCTGGGAAGACTGGGATCTTGTCTACCGCCTGTCGCTCCGTCGAGTACCGGTGACTGCCTCGGAGGCCTGCTTCGCCATAATCCATGAAGATTCCCCCGATCGCCTGTCCCGTTCCCCATCGATGCAATCAAGCCTGTCAATTCTCTATGCGAAGTATCACTCTCAGATTCGACAGGACGCCACAGCTCAGGCTGTCTGGTGCAGAAAGCTTGGGCAGCGCCATCTTCTGGCGGGCGATCGCTGGTCGGGTCGAGCCTGGATCCTGAAGAGCCTTGTTCGAAGGCCATTCAGCCCTCGTCGTTGGTGGATGGTGATCTCAGGACGGGTGCCGAGCGCGAAGAGGTGACATCGCGCCCAAGCAGGGCCACGACCACCTCTGGGGGAAAGTCGCGGGCCGACCGCCGCGGGGCTGTTCCTCGAGCCCGGCAAGGCCGTGCTCGAGGAAGCGTTTGCGCCACTTGGACACCACCTGCCTGGGGGTATCCAGGCGGCTGGCGATGGTGGCGTTGCCGAGCCCCTCGGCAGCCATCAGCACGATCCTGGCACGCACTACATCACGATACGGTGACGAATATGCGCGGGCTCGCCGCTCCAGCTGCACACGTTCGTCAGCCGTCAGTTCGACCTGGTAAGGGCTAGTACGTGGCATCGAGAGGGATGCCTCCTCTACAGAGGCAAGGATCGCCCAAGGGGATACGCAACCGAAGTATCTGGGACCGAAAGTCACGTCACTGTAATGCTGTGGAGCTGTACTAGTAAGTTAGCGCCCGAGCTGCTGGGCGCACCAAACACGTTCTCAGTTATCCGCGTCGCCGGCAGCACCGCTGTCGGCTTGCTGCCACTTTTCGCGGCTGGCGAGGCGTGCCATCTTGCCAGAGCTGCTCTTGACGAGCCATCCAGGTGGTACGAGGTGGACCTCGAAGTTCGCGACCTGGAACCCTGCAAGAATCCGCTGACGGACCTCGAGGATGGCTCTGTGTGCGTCCGTTCCGTCGAGATTCGACTCGGCCAGCAGCGTCAGACGGTCGGTCTGCATCCGCTGGTCGAAGCTGGCAAAGGCGGCGACGCGGCCCGACACGATGCCGTCGACTTTCGAGGCGAGTTCCTCGAGGTCACTGGGGAAGACGTTGACTCCCCCAATGATCAGCACGTCCTTCTTCCGACCCGTGACATACCAGCTGTCGCTGAGACGATAGCCGAGATCCCCGGTCCGGTACCAGTCGTCGTGGAAGGCTTGTTCGCTCGCTTCGCTTTCGTCGAAGTAGCCGACGAAGTTGAAGGGAGACCGAACCCAGATCTCGCCAATCTGACGATCCGGAAGCGCGTCGCCCCCCTCGTTCACCACCTGCAACTCGACACCTTGCAGCGGTCTACCGACCGAGATGTAGGGGTCGCCTTCTGGTCTTCGCGCAGCGCCCACGGGCCCTGTCCGGTCGATCGCCCCGGTCATCGTCGGCTCTCCGTGGGTCACTGCGAACGTGGTCTCGGCCATCGCGTAGCAGCCGAGGAAGACGTCGTCTCGCAGTCCGTGTTCACGGAATCGATCGAGGAACTGCTGCTGGCTCGCATGGGTGACCGGTTCTGAGCAGTTGATCAGCCCCCGCACCGACGAGAGATCGAGGTCCTCGGCATCCGCCACCCTGACTCGTTGAGCCATGAACGCGTACGCGAAGTTGGGGTTCCACGAGAGAGTGGCGTGGAAGTTCGATATGGCCTGCAGCAGCGACGCCGGCTTCGTAACCCACTCGATCGGATCGAGCACCACGGTATGGAGCCCCGCAAACAACGGCATGTTGAGGCAGGCGATGAAGCCCATGTCGTGGTAGAGGGGGAGCCAGGAGGCGATGATATCGTCGCGTGTCACTGCCAAGGCATCGGCGTAGGTCTCCAACTGTGCGATGACGGCATCATCAGTGACGACTACGCCGCGTTTGATGCCGGTCGTCCCCGACGAGTACTGCACGAAGGAAGCCTCGCGTGGCAACGGCCCTTCGGAGTCATGCAGCACTAGCTCGTTCGGGCCACAAGGGGTCAGATCGTACGGCTGGAATCGTGGTGTTGGACTGTCGAAGCCATCGAGGTCGCATATCAGCCCTGACAAGCGTGTCCGCCGGAGGACCACGGACATGGTCCGCAGATAGTAGTCGCGGTTCAGCTTCGGGTTGGGTGGCGTCAGAACGGACGGCACCGCCCCAGCTCTCAGGGCAGCCAGGAAGTGCAGCATCTGTCCCTCCTGCGTCCCCAAGAGGATGCCGAGTGTGCCGACCCGCGTCGTCAATCCTCGCTCATCGATCCGTTGGGCGATCTCCTCGGCGCTCTCGAACAGCTCGCCGTAGGTGTAGCTGCGCGGGCTCGACCTAGAACGGATGAACGTGAACGCTGGCTCGCCAAGGCGCTGCTGCGCGTAGGCCTCCAACGTGCGGTACAGCTTGCCTGGATTCATGCCGGTTCAGCTGCCTCGATGAGGCGGAGGATCTGCTCCGGCGTGTCAAAGGTCTCGGCGCTCAGCTCCGAGTCGTCGAGCAGCACGCCGAACTGGTCCTCGATGGCGCCGAGGAGCGTCACAACGCCGAAGCTGTCGACGATTCCGGAGGTCAACAGGGGTGTCTGCTCGTCAACCGGCATGTCGATATGAAGCTCGGTACGGATCAGGTCGATGAGCTGATCGACATCGGTCATGTCGTCCCCTGCAGGCAGTTATTGGGAGACGCGATGTGAATCACACTACCAGCCGGTCTCACGTGAGGACGCCACACTGATGGCGAGTGCAGAGCCATGTCAAGTTGGCCTGCCTCGCAGCACCCCTCCCAACACCTGCGACCCAGAGTTCGTCCCGCACACCCCTACATCCTGTTCAACCCTTGTCCCGGCGACCCAACAACCCTGCGCGCCGGTCCTGTCGGTTAGCCGCGCCGGATCGAACCAGCAACGAGAGGGATCACTGACCACCTACACGGCATCCAGGTATGAGACGATGGCCCGCGACGCAGGTGGAGATAGCGATCGCAGGTATGGTGAGTGGCTTTCGAGGTATTGGATGTAGTTGCGCAGTACTGCCTCGCAGGCCGGAGGGGCAGAACTCGCTGACG
>PWUO01000088.1 GCA_003562555.1 Dehalococcoidia bacterium | reverse complement strand
TTCCACGGGGAACTCCCGTGTGTAGCCGTACCCGCCGAATATCTGCACTGCCTTGTGGCAGATGCGGTGGGCCGCCTCGCTGGCGTAGAGCTTGGCCATAGCCGCCTCTTTGAGCGGGGGCTTACCTTCCTGTTCGCCGGTGAGCCAGGCGGCCCGGTAGGTCAGCAGGCGTGCGGCGTCCAGTTCCACCGCCATGTCTGCGATCATGAACTGAATGCCCTGGTGCCGGGCGATCTCTACCCCAAACTGTTTCCGTTCCTTCGCGTAGGCGACCGCAGCATCGTATGCTGCCTGGGCGATGCCCACTGCCTGAGCCGCAATGGTCACCCTGCTCGCGTCGATCGCCTCCAGTGCGATGCGGAACCCCTTGCCTTCTTCTCCGATGAGATTCGCCGCCGGTATCCGACAGTTGTCGAATACCAGCTCCGCGGCTGACGTGGGATGGATTCCCATCTTGTGCTCCACCTTGCCTACTGAGAAGCCGGGAGTTCCCTTTTCGACGATGAACGCACTGATGCCTTTGTGTCCCGTGGACTTGTCCCTGGTAGCGAATGTTGTCACGAACTCCGCCTCGGCGCCACTGGTGATGAAGATCTTGGTGCCGTTGAGGACGAACTCGTCTCCATCCCTCTCGTAGCGCATGTCGAGATTGGCGACATCGCTGCCTGCCATCGCCTCGGTAAGCGCGAATGCAACCGTGGCGCCATCGATGACCCTGGGGATGTAGTGAGACTTCTGCTCGTCGCTGCCGTGCATGGTAATCGGATTCATCGCCAGCCCCAGGGTCACGAGATAGGATATGCCGAGACCTCCGGATCCCCGGGAGACTTCTTCGGCCGCTATGGTGAACGTCAGCTCATCGCCCGTGCCCCCGTATTCCTCCGGGAAGCCCACGCTGTACAGTCCCACTTCCGCCATCTTTTTCACCATGTCGTACGGGAATTCGTTCGTCTCGTCCCATTCGGAGGCGCACGGTTCGACCTCGTTGGCGACGAAGTCGCGAATCATTGCCTGAAACATCTTGTGCTCTTCGCTCAGTTCAAAGTCCATTGCGTCGTAGCTCCCCTCTTTCCTGTCTTTCGTTCCTACTTGAGAGCCGTGATCTGTCGCGCGATGGTCCACCGCTGCATCTCGGATGTGCCCTCATAGATCTCCGTGATGCGCTGGTCGCGATAGAGCCTCTCGACGTCGAACTCGCGCGTATAACCGTATCCGCCGTGTATCTGCACCGCCCTGTGACAGATGCGGTGAGCCGCCTCCGATGCGAATAGCTTCGCCATGGCTGGCTCCTTCGCCGAGGCTTTGCCCGTGGTCTGGATCTGCCAGGCAGCCCGGTAGGTGAGCAATCGGGCGGCATCTAGGTCGACCGCCATGTCGGCAATCATGAACTGGATGCCCTGGTGCCGGGCGATTTCTACGCCGAACTGCTTGCGTTCCTTGGCGTAAGCCACTGACGCGTCATAGGCAGCCTGAGCTATTCCTACAGCTTGAGCGGCCACACAGACCCGGCACGTATCGATCGACTCCAACGCGATGGAGAAACCCTGACCCTCGTGCCCGATGAGGTTCGCAGCAGGCACCCGGCAGTTGTCGAATACCAGTTCTGCGGCCGACGCAGGATGCATCCCCATTTTTTTCTCCTTCTTGCCGATTGAGAAGCCGGGGAAGTCCTTTTCAATGATGAAGGCGCTGATTCCCTTGTAGCCGAGCGACTTATCCTTTGTGGCAAACGTGACGAGGAAATCAGCTTCCGCGCCATTGGTGATGAATATCTTCGTTCCGTTCAGAACGAAGTCGTCCCCATCCCTCTCGTAGCGCGTGTCAAGGTTGGCCACGTCACTTCCGGCCATGGCCTCTGTGAGGCCGAAGGATACGTTTGCTCCCTCAATTACCCACGGTATGTACCGATCCTTTTGTTCCTTGCTGCCATGGCTGACGATAGAGTTCATGGCGAGGCTCATGGTGGTCACGTAGGACGCGCCCAGTCCGGCGCAGCCGCGCGAGATCTCCTCCACTGCGAGTACGAACGTGATGTCGTCCCCCGTGCCCCCGTATTCTTCCGGCATGTGGAGTCCGTAAAGGCCGACCTCGGCCATCTTCTTCACGACGTCATGCGGGAACAGTTCCTCCTCATCCCACGTCGCCGCACAAGGTGCGATCTCGTTATCTACGAAGTCCCGCACCATTGACTGAAACATCTTCTGCTCTTCATTCAGCTCGAAGTCCATCTCAAATCCCCCTCTCAGTGTGTCCTGAGGGCCTACTTGAGCCCGGTTATCTGCCGCGCGATGGTCCATCGCTGCATCTCGGACGTGCCCTCGAACAGCTCCATGATTCGTTGATCGCGATAGATTCGCTCTACTGCGAACTCCTTGGTATATCCATAGCCGCCATGAACCTGGATCGCTTTGTGTGCGATGCGATGGGCCGCCTCGCTGGCAAACAGTTTCGCCATCGATGGTTCCTTCGCACTGACCTCTCCGGTCTGCTGCTGCTGCCATGCCGCCCGGTACGTGAGCAATCGGGCGGCGTCGAGGTCGACCGCCATGTCGGCGATCATGAACTGTATCCCCTGGTGCCGGGCGATCTCTACGCCGAACTGCTTGCGTTCCTTTGCGTAAGCCACCGCAGCATCATACGCCGCCTGAGCGAGACCAACGCTCTGCGCTGCGATGGACACGCGGCAAGAGTCGATCGCCCGCAGAGCCACCTTGAATCCCTGCCCCTCCTCCCCCAGCAGATTTGCTGCGGGAACTTTGCAATTGTCAAACACCAGCTCTGCAGCCGATGCCGGGTGCAGCCCCATCTTCTTCTCCAGCTTTCCGACCGAGAATCCCGGGGCATTCCGGTCGATGATGAACGCGCTGATCCCCTTGTATCCCAGCGACTTATCCCTGGTGGCGAACGCCACAAGGAAATCTGCCTCTGCGCCGTTGGTAATGAATATCTTGGTTCCGTTCAGCACGAAGTGATCGTCCTCTCGCAAGTACCTTGTGTCGAGTGCGGCCACGTCACTGCCTGCCATGGCCTCGGTGAGTGCGAATGCGACGGTTGCCCCTTCGTTGGCCACTCTTGGGATGTACGTGCGTTTCTGTGCCTCATTGCCGAACATGACGATCGGACCTATTGCGAGGCTCACCGTGGTGATGTAAATGCTGGAGAGCCCACCGGAGCCCCTCGCCAGTTCTTCACAGGCGAGAACGAACGTCAGGTCGTCGCCACTGCCTCCATACTCTTCCGGGAGGTGCAGTCCGAACAGTCCCAGTTCGGTCATCTTGTGAATGGCGTCGGTTGGAAACTCCTCCGATTCATCCCAGGCGGCTGCGTTGGGTGCGACCTCGTTGTCGACGAAGTCCCGGAGCATCGACTGGAACATCTTCTGCTCTTCAGTGAGTTCAAAATCCAAAGGCGTTCCTCCTTTAAGCCATGCGGACAGTCTGACGTGAGTGTCGAAATCAGCGATCTCAGAAGCGTGTTACGGGCAGCAGTCCTGCGATGGCGTGACGTCATCTGGATAGGTGGTATGGCACTGCGGCCCGTTGCATGGTAACACGAGCACCGGGTGGCGGCAACGGACGTGACGACTGTCGTCACGTGACCAATCGGTGCACAGCCCAACGAGAATAATGAGAACAGAAGGGCTCAGTCATCAGCCACAGCAGGTGGAACGTCAGTTCAACCACTTCTCAACCACATCCAGGCAGCAGTTCACCCATTAACTCGTGGCTTTCGCGTAACCAGCAGCACCGAGGCCTTGTCTCAGTCTAATCTGAAGCTGCTCTCTTTTTCCGCTGCCTGTCAATCGTACACGCACCGATGGCAGGAAGTGTGGGCAGTCAGTGATACTGTCCTCCCGAAGAGTACAGTTCGTACGGCCATTCCAACAGAGAGTTCCAGCGTACATACACTTGCCGATCGCCTCTTGTCTTGATACGCGAGCGATCTTTGGTGTGAGCGCGGTGAACCAACTGCAGCCTGACACGTCTTTTGTGGCATTGACTGTGCTGTGGCATACTCCGGAAGAGTTGGGAGGCGTCCCGGAGAAACCCGGGCTTCGACAGCCTCCAATGGTGGGCTGGAACCATGCAAAACGGAAAAACTTGGTACCAATTGACAGTTGAGCAGGTAATCGATGCTCTCGACACGAGCGCCGATGGACTTAGTACGAACGAGGCACACGAGCGATTATCGAAATACGGTCCCAACGAACTGGAAGCGAAGTCGACCAGCGCACTGATTCGATTTCTCCGTCAGTTTCACAATGCTTTGTATTACGTCTTGTTTGCGGCAGCCGGCGTCGCCTTCTTCCTGGACAAGTACCTCGATATGTATGTGATTCTGGCCGTTATTCTGGCCTCCGCCCTTATAGGCTTCGTGCAGGAAGGAAAAGCCGAGGCTGCCCTGGAGAGTCTGAGGAAGATGGCGGTGCCCAACAGCACCGTCATCAGGAATGGAAAGAAACTCACCGTTCCTGTCAAAGAGTTGGTTCCCGGCGATGTGGTGGTCCTC
>PWUO01000188.1 GCA_003562555.1 Dehalococcoidia bacterium | reverse complement strand
ATTGGCATGCGTCGGTTATCATCATGCCACTACGTTAGCGTATACTCTGTGCCTGTCCGGTCGTGCGATGCTGCTTCTGCAGCCCTGTGTCGTGAGTGCCCGATTCGGCAGGTAGGACCTGGCAACGTGAAAATTGAGGAGGAATGAATGTATAAGAAGCTGCTGGTACCACTTGACACCTCGGAAGAGGCCGAGTGTGTCCTTCCGCGTGTGAAAGAGACTGTGGCAGCCTACGGAATTCCGGAGGTGGTGCTCTTCTCCGTGATAGGTTCAACGACCGA
Source organism: Dehalococcoidia bacterium (assembly GCA_003562555.1). GTDB lineage: Bacteria > Chloroflexota > Dehalococcoidia > GIF9 > AB-539-J10 > SKVJ01. Next base: position 4,286 of record PWUO01000188.1, on the reverse strand, counting down.
GCCCTACACGCTGTACCTTGACGAAGAGGGTGCGAAGCAGGCGCTTGAGCGTGTCGCACAGAACGCATTTCAGTACCTGGAGAAGACGAAGGAATCGCTCGGACTCAAGAAGGTCGAAGTCTCCTCCGTCGTGTGGTTCGGACATCCTGCGGACGCCATTCTGGACTACAGTCAGTCGAACGACATCGACCTCATCATCATGAGCACGCACGGCCGTTCCGGCGTATCCAAGTGGCTGATAGGAAGCGTGGCCGAGAAGGTGCTCAAGAGCTCATCGGTCCCCGTGCTGCTGGTGCCGGCACTGGAGTGCAAGCCTTCCAAGTAGGATCTCACTTATCTCACGATTGCCACGGCGGCGGGTGTGAAACCCGCCGCCGGTTTGGCTTCTGTGCGAACGTCTGACGGCACGGAGGAAGAAGATGTGGGTGGTATGCGAACCGAGCCGCCGCTCCCGTCAGGCAGTCTCGGAGAGCGTCACGTCCGGGTGCTGTTTGCGAAAGAAGTCAAGGTGCCACTGTGACTCGAAGAGCATGACCGCATGATCGTGCCTGTCGATACAGCGCATGGTGCCTATGCTGAGTCGTTCCAGATCTCTCAGTGCTGAATCCGGCCCCGACACCCAGCGCGCGATGGTGTAGGAAAGGCGTCTGAGGGTCGCTGCCACATTGTACTCGTCACGCAGTCGGGCAAGAACCACATCGAACTGGAGATCGCCCACGACTGCGAGGACTGGCCGACGTCCCATGTCGCCGACGGCGTGGAGAAGCTGTGCCGCCCCTTCCTCCTCGAGTTGCCGCAACCCCTTGTGGAACTGCTTATACCGGTTGAGGTCCGTGTTCACCACAATGCCGAAGTTCTCCGGCGCGAACCGCGGTATGCCGGGGAAGCGAAGCCGTCTTCCGTGGGCGACGGTATCACCTATGGCGAACAGGCCGGGGCTCACCACGCCGATGACATCTCCCGGGGAGGCCAGTTCGATGGGCTCCCGTTCGCGACCGAACAGCCTGAAGGCGCGTGAAAGCCTGATGCTTCGGCCAAGTCGAGGGTGTTCCACCACCATGTCCTTCTCAAAGCGTCCCGAGCACACGCGCAGGAATGCCATTCGGTCGCGGTGCTTCGGGTCGATGTTTGCCTGGATCTTGAAAACGAAGCCGGTGAAGGCCTCATCAGTTGGCTGGACGATGCCCTGATCGCTCTCGCGTGGGCCGGGGGGAGGTGCGAGCTCTGTCAGCGTCTGAATGAACGGCTCCAGACCGAAGTTGTTCAGGGCGCTGCCGAAGAGGACGGGCGTCATCAGTCCGCGAAGAAAGAGGTCGTGGTCGAACGTACTGCCTGCGGCGCTGAGAAGATCCACGTGCTCACGGAGATCGCGCGTGGGCTGCTCGCCAAGCATGTCGGCAAGGGTCGGGTCGTCCAGTCCCGTGACCTTCATCGGCGCGCGGCGCTGCCCTCGCGCCGTTCTTTCGTAGCTGAGCACCTGGTTGCTCTGAAGATCGTACACACCCTTGAACCAGGGGCCGTCGCCGATGGGCCAGTTGAACGGCGTTGCAGCTATGCCGAGGACGCGCTCTATCTCGTCGAGCAGGTCAAGTGGATCGCGCGCCTGCTGGTCCATCTTATTTATGAACGTGAGTATGGGTATGCCGCGCATGCGGCACACGTGGAACAGCTTCTCGGTCTGTGGTTCGATGCCCTTGGCGGCGTCCAGGACCATCACGGCGCTGTCCACCGCCATGAGGGTACGGTACGTGTCCTCGCTGAAATCCTGGTGACCTGGCGTGTCAAGAAGACTGATACGGTATCCCTGATACTCCATGTCGAGCGCGGTTGCCGTGACCGAGATGCCACGCTCCTGTTCCATCGCCATCCAATCTGAAGTTGTATGGCGCTGGTTCGAGCGCGCACGTACGGCTCCGGCCAGTTCCACGGCGCCCGCGTACAGCAGCAGCTTCTCGGTGAGCGTGGTCTTTCCGGCATCCGGGTGCGAGATGATGGCGAATGTGCGGTGCCGTGCGACCTCCCATGCCAGCGTGCCTGGCACTGCCTTCTGTTGCTCAATTACCTGCGACGACAATGGTGGACTCCTTTATGTTGAGGGTTTCGCGCTGACGCGGGCGCAGCGGTCAATGCGTAAACCTGGGAGAGACGATCAGGATCTGTGCGGTCACGGCTGCGTGGTTCTCCCAGAGATGCGTTCTAGTGGATGAGAATGCGACTGCGTCGCCTTTGCCGAGGACCTGGCTCGTTTCACCCAGAGTCAGTATTACCTCACCCTCGTAGCACAGAGCGAATTCCTCCCCCGCGTGGGCGGCGGGGTGGGTGCCGCTGCGCCCGCCGGGCGCGATGGTGATCATGACAGCTGCGAGCGAGCTTCCGTCGCATGAGGGCATCAGTGCCTCGATACGCGCGCTGGACCAGGTACTGGACAGTTCCTGTCGATCATCAGCGCGAACCACAGCGGTGTCACTGCTGCACCCATCGGCGAACAACTGAGCAAGGGTGACTCCAAGCGCTGCTGCGATGCGCTCCAGTGATGCGATCGACGGCGATGCCTGTCCGTTCTCCACCTGCGAGATGAAGCTGGGAGAGAACTCTGCTGCGGCTGCGAGCGTTCGGACCGACATCCCTGACCGGGCCCGAAGCGTTCGCAGGCGTTCGCTGAGGTCCGTGTGTCTGGTGGATGTCAGCATGGGTGGAGCCTGCTTCGAAAGGACGGCAACTCTGGAACTGTACAGTATTACTGGACACGCGGTCAAACTCGACCACGGTGTGGCCTGCGTTCAGAGGACGGACGGGACAACGGGGGGATGAAGGGAGGCGTCGTGCACGGGCGCAGGAGATGACGCACCTCCGTATCGCCCGTCGCCCCACGGTGTCGCGTGCCGGAGACGAGGTGGTACGGAGGTCTCGACTGTTCAGGCCTGCCTTCCGCGTCTCCCCAGACCCAGGTCCTGGCTCAGCTGCAGGTAGTTCAGGATGTCGGCCCGGTTGACGATTCCCGTGCACCGGTTGTTATCGATCACCAGCAACTGGTTGATGTCGTGCTTCGTAATCAGCGTCATCGCGGTGTTCATATCGTCACGCGAACTCACGCTGTAGAGGGGCTCGCGGGTCATTATCTCGCGGACGGGCGTCAGCGACCATCTCTCCTGGGGCACCTCCCGGACGTCGGTGATGGTGACTATTCCCAGGACCTTATCATCGCTGCAGACGGGCACCGCACGACGCTGTTCCTTGCGAAACACGTTGTTCACCAGTTCTGACACGCTTGTATCGGGACCGATGCTCTCGGGTCTCGTCCTGATGGCCTCGGTGACGCGTATGCCTTTGAGCTGTTCGCTCATGGTGAGTTGCCTGCGACTGGCGTCGGCCGAGCTGCTGAGGAACCATCCTATCAGCGCGAGCCACAGACCGCCCACGTTGCCGGCCAGCACCTGGAGCACTCCGAACGCGATGAGTCCCCAGCCCATCAGTTGCCCGACCGTTGCGGCCATGTTCGTTGCCCGTACGAGGTTGCCGGTCTTCGCCCAGAGGATCGAGCGCAGCACGCGTCCGCCATCGAGAGGATACCCTGGCAGCAGGTTGAATACCGCCAGTACCGTGTTGATGAGCGCGAGGTATCCGAGCGTCGCAGCGAGCGGGCTCCTTGTGTCCTGCACGAACTGGAGCAGTCCCCAGAACACGGCGGCCACGACGAGGCTGGACAGTGGACCCACGATGGCCATGACGAACTCCACCTTGGGCTCCTGCGGTTCTTCTTCAAGATTGCTCACGCCGCCGAGGAGAAACAGGGTGATGCTTGCGACGGGTATGCCACGCGCCTTCGCCACGAGAGAATGGGCGAGCTCATGGATCAGCACCGATGCGAATAGCAGCAGTGCTGCCAGGACGCCGGTTATCCAGTACGTTGCCGGGTCCCACTCCGGGTACATCTGGGGGAAGAGGCCGGCAGCCAGCGACACGCTGATGACCGCGAAGATGAACAGCCAGCTGTAGTGCAGCCCGATCTCGATACCTGCGATCCTCATCAGTCTCAGTGTGTGTTTCATTCAGATGCAACTCCTTTGATCGGTGCGTGTGTCCCGGTTGCCGTCATCACAGTTCTGGCGCTTGGGAGGCCCGCAAGTTTGATGTAGTGATCTCTTTGGCGGCAGGACTGTTGCCTCGATACTAGCAGAATTGACGGTCGGTTATCCAAACGGAATACCGTACGACGTCGTCCCGGGGCATCTTGTTGGCGCCGTCGATTCGTGGCGATGCGACTTGTCGGTGTTACTGGCGGGGTT
>PWUO01000219.1 GCA_003562555.1 Dehalococcoidia bacterium | reverse complement strand
TGTCGCTGGGTCAGGCTTTCGCCCATTGCCCAATATTCCTTGCTGCTGCCTCCCGTAGGAGTTGGGGCCGTGTCTCAGTCCCCATCTGGCTGGACATCCTCTCAGACCAGCTACCGATCACAGCCTTGGTAGGCCATTACCCCACCAACAAGCTAATCGGCCGCAGGCCTATCCGCGAGTGCCTTGCGGCTTTCATGAACCTGCTTTGACAAGTCCATAACATGCGGTATTAGCCTACCTTTCGGCAGGTTATCCCCCGCTCACGGGCAAGTTACCTACGTGTTACTCAGCCGTCCGCCACTAAACCATAATCCGAAAACCATGGTTTCGTACGACTTGCATGCATAAAGCGCACCGCCAACGTTCATCCTGAGCCAGGATCAAGCTCTCAGTTTAAGAACCTTCCTTCCACTATTCAGCTGTTAAGGTGCAACAGACGGTAATATTACAGCCTCCGGCTGAGGCCTGTCAAGCCGCATACCACACCTGTTACGTGTGCCATGCCTGCGCTTGCCGTACCAGTGGTGATAGAATATCACGAAATCCGGGAATCACGGGGGCGACACTCGGTGTTAACAACGCCACGCAGTGACCCTGCTCCGGCAGGAGAATCACCCTCGGATTCACGTTCGGGCATGGCTGCAGCACTGCTGCACGAGGCAATATGCTATTCACAATTGACGTAGGCAACACAAGCATCAACATGGGACTCTTCGAGGGAGAGGAACTCGTACATTCCTGGCGCCTCATGTCAGGCATCGATCGCTCGGCAGACGAGTACGGTTCACTCATCTTCAGCCTGCTGCAACGTCACGGCGTTCCGATCTCATCCATACGGGGTGCGGTGTTGTGCAGCGTGGTTCCTCCCCTCGTCCCAGTGTTCGCTGAAGTCTGCACGCGCTACATCGACACGGACCCGCTTGTAGTGGAACCGGGGATCAAGACTGGCCTGCGACTACTCGTCGATAACCCTCGCGAACTGGGACCGGACAGGGTGGCCAACGTGGTTGCCGGAACAGCGCTCTACGGCAAACCGTTGGTAGTTATCGATTTCGGCACCGCCACCACTTTCGACGTCGTCTCACCGGGGGGCGACTTCCTTGGTGGTGCGATTGCCCCCGGAATCAATATCGCAAGTGAGGCGCTGTTCCGCAGGACCGCCATGCTCCCTCGAATCGAGTTGCAGCGCCCGAAGCATGCGATAGGTCGTGGCACCGTCACGGCGATGCAGTCGGGCATCCTCTTCGGCTACATCGGTCTCATCGAGAAAATTATACGGGAGATCACCGCGGAACTTGAGGCTGAGCCGTATGTGGTGGCGACCGGCGGCTATGCGAACATGTTTGCCGAGGGGGTCCCCGCCATTCAGGCGTCAAATCCGAACCTGTCGCTACTGGGTTTGCGACTCATCTACGAGATGAATACGATGGACCGGTGAAGCACATGAACACATCCAGGACCATTCTTCTTGCAGTCACGGGCAGCATCGCGGCGTACAAGGCGGCTGAACTGGCGCGTGAGTTCACGCGACGCGGCTTCGCCGTTCGCGTGATGATGACCCCCGCAGCCACACGCTTCGTGTCTCCGCTCACTTTCGAGGCACTGGTCGGTTCCCCCGTAGTAACCGACCTTTTCGATGAGGGACCCGAGGGCCCAATACCCCACGTGTCGCTTGCCGCGTCAGCGAACGCAATCCTGATCGCACCCGCAAGTGCCGACTGCATCGCGAGGATCGCCCATGGGTTCGCCAATGACATCGTCAGTTGCACCACCATGGCGTTCAGCGGCCCGCTCATTATTGCACCTGCGATGCACGAGAACATGTACCTGAACGCCGCGACACAGGAGAACATCGGCATCCTCAAGCAGAGGGGCGCGGTCGTGATCGGGCCCGATTCGGGAGACCTTGCCTCGGGCGGGCGCGGTGCCGGTCGCATGTCGCCTGTCGAAACCATCGTCGGATTCACATTGCAGGCTATCGGCAGGTCAGGCGACCTCGCCGGACGTAGGATCGTCGTCACGGCCGGAGGAACACAGGAGCCGATTGACCCGGTCAGGTGCATCACCAACCGCTCGTCAGGGAAGATGGGGTTCTCGATTGCCGAGGCGTGCCGTGACCGTGGCGCTTCGGTGCTACTCGTCACCGCGCCCACCTCACTTACGCCTCCTGCCGGCGTTGATGTGGTCGACGTCACCACCGCACAAGAGATGTTCGATGCCACGCAACGGGCAGTCAACCAGGCCGACGCACTCGTCATGGCAGCGGCTGTGGCCGACTACCGTCCTGGGAGACCGGCATCGCAGAAGATCAAGAAGGATAGCGCTGCATTGACGATAGAACTGGAGCGCACAGTCGACATACTCGGATCTTTGTCCGGATCGTTTCTGCGCGTGGGTTTTGCAGCGGAGAGCACCGATCTGGAGCACAATGCGAAATCGAAACTCTCTGCCAAGAACCTGGACCTCATTGTCGCGAACGACATCACCGCCGCTGACGGGGGCTTCGGCGCGGACAGCAACCGGGTGACATTGATCGATCGCCATGGCGGAATCGACCGGATGCCACTGCAATCCAAGCGTGACGTCGCGGACCGCGTACTGGACAGGGTGGTGCAGCTGCTCGGCTGAGGGCAGTCCGCCCATGCTTCACGGAATTGCTCTCATACGGACGACACTATAGTGTCGCCCGACTGGAAAGCGAGGTACACACATTGGAACAGGATGCTCTCGCGAAAGCGTACGAACCTGGCAATATCGAGGCGAAGTGGTACGAATTCTGGCTGCAGCAGGGATTCTTCACACCCAGGATCGATCCAGACCGCGAGCCGTTTGTCATCGTGATGCCGCCACCAAACGTCACCGGAGAGTTGCACGTTGGACATGCGCTCACTATGACCGTTGAGGACGTGCTCATACGATGGCACCGCATGCTCGGCGATCCCACATTATGGGTTCCCGGAACCGATCATTCAGGCATCGCGGTTCAGGTTCTCGTGGAGAAGGATCTCGCCGCTGAAGGGCTCACGCGCGAACAGGTCGGCCGCGAGGAGTTCCTGCGTCGGGCGTGGGAGCGGGCGGTTCGCAGCAGAGCAGCAATCGAACAGCAGCAGCACCTGATTGGCGCATCGTGCGACTGGACACGAGACACGTTCACGCTCGATGAAGGGCCCAGCAGGGCAGTACGCACTGCGTTCGTCAACCTTTACCGCAAGGGCCTCATCTATCGCGGTGATCGGATGGTCAACTGGTGCCCCAGGTGCCAGACCGCACTGTCTGATCTCGAGGTTGAGCACAAGGAGGCAGCCGGGTTCCTCTGGCACTTCCGCTACCCTCTCGCAGACGGCAATGGATACGTAACCATCGCCACCACACGACCTGAGACCTGTTACGGCGATACGGCGGTCGCGGTCAACGCATCGGATCCCAGGTACAGCGCGCTTATAGGCCGCTGCGTCATCCTCCCCGTCACCGGTCGTGAGATCCCGCTCATCGCAGACGATGCCGTCGATCCCGAATTCGGAACCGGTGCACTCAAGATCACACCCTGCCACGATCCTACAGACCTCGAGGTAGCCGACAGGCATCAGTTGCCACACATCGATGTGTTCAACCCGGACGGCACCATGAACGAACATGCAGCAGCGTGCGAAGGCATGAGCCGCGAGAAGTGCCGCGAGTACGTGATTCAGGACTTCGAGAGGCAGGGATTGCTGCTGAAGACCGAACCGTACGCCCACACCATAGGCCACTGTGGTCGCTGCGGTACTGATATCGAACCCAGAATCAGTACCCAATGGTTTGTGAACACGCAACCGCTCGCCGACGCCGCCATCAAGGTCGTTCGCGATGGCGAGATACGCATCGTCCCCGAGCATTTCGCCAGGGTCTACTTCACGTGGATGGAGTCCATCAAGGACTGGTGTATCAGCCGCCAACTCTGGTGGGGCCATCGTATCCCCGTCTGGTACTGCGAGGACTGCGGCGGGATCACGGTGAGCGTCGACACGCCACAGCTCTGCGAACACTGCAACAGCGACAGGGTGGAGCAGGACCCGGACGTACTCGATACGTGGTTCAGTTCGGCCTTGTGGACTCACTCTACCCTAGGCTGGCCTGACGATACCGAGGACATGCGCTACTTCTATCCAACGAGCGTCATGCAGACCGGCTACGACATCCTGTTCTTCTGGGTCGCGCGCATGATCATGATGGGCATCGAAGACACAGGCAGGATTCCATTCCACACCGTGTACCTCAACGGACTCATTCGCGACGAGCATGGACAGAAGATGAGCAAGATGCGAGGGAATGTCATCAGGCCTGACGACGCCATTGCCCGTTACGGCGTCGACGCCCTTCGCTTCGCGCTCACAACCGGCAATTCGCCCGGCAACGATCTGTCCCTCGGCGCCAGCAAGCTCGAATCAGCACGCAACTTCGTCAATAAGCTATGGAATGCCACTCGATTCGTGCTTCAAAGCACCAACGACTGGCGTGCCAACTCGGAAGGCGCGGCTTCCCTCCCTACTCCCACGCAACTTGAGGATCGCTGGATCGTCAGCCGCCTGAACAGGCTCGTAACTTCAGTTGACGAATTGATGAACGAATACCAGATC
>PWUO01000178.1 GCA_003562555.1 Dehalococcoidia bacterium | reverse complement strand
GTTCAACGTAATGGCATTCGCTCCGCTGGATGTAACGGTAATCGTTCCGGTCGTAGCCATCATCTTCATCTTCAGCATTCCGCTCCTGGCCATCTGGACGGATTACAGAAAGAACCGGGCCATGATCGAGAAAGGACTCGCTGAGCCGGAGAAGCGCCAGCCGCGGTGGCACGAAACACTGGTGTGGGGCCTCGTCCTTACCTTCGTCGGCATTGCGCTGCTGATCGGCTCCTTCACCGTGCGTGCGAGCCTTCTGCTACCAGGACTGATCGTACCAGCCATCGGCATCGCCCTCCTTATCTATACGGCCATCATCAAACGCCAGAGGACAGAAGAGTAGCGGCGGTGCCCGACACCCTGCATCTGTGCGGGCATGTCAGGAACAGATCAAGGAGGCGCCTTAATGAAGTCCGAGGACATCGCGTGGCCCATTGGTGACACCACAGTTGATGCGACCGTGACTGCCCCACATCAACCTGGCGCATACCCGGGTGTGGTACTGGTGGCAGGGTCAGGCCCCACTGACAGGAACTGGGAATCTCCGGTCCTGCCGGGTTCGAATGGAAGTGGCCGTCTTCTGGCGGAACAACTCGCTGCCGCCGGATACGTCACCATAAGGTACGACAAGCGCGCCTCCGGTCCGCGCGCAGGGCAGAACCTGGGCTTCATGTCCGGCCGGATCAGTCTCGAGAGCCATTTTGAAGAGTTGAGGGGTGCGGTGGCGCATCTGCTTGACCGTAAGGACGTAGATCCTGCGCGACTGTTCGCGCTTACCAGCAGCGAGGGCGCGGTGCACGTCCTCTACTATCAGACGCAACCCGGCATAGTTCCCTTTGCAGGCATGGTTCTCACTGGGGCTCCCGGACGAGCACTCAGTGAGATTGCCAATTCTCAGGTCGTTTCACAGCTGGCAAGCCTGCCGAACAGTGATGAACTGGTTTCGCGCTACAACGCGCTCATCCGGCGATTCGAAGCAGGCCAGCCATACGTTCCTGATCCGATGCTGCCCGACGTGGCCGCCAACCTCGTTGCCAGCCTGAGCGCTCCCCTCAACCAGCCATTCAGCAGGGAGTTCTGGTCGTTCCGACCCGCCGAGTACCTACCACGCGTCAGGGAACCGGTACTGGTGGTCATAGGCAAGAAGGACATCCAGACCGATTGGAAACTGGACGGGAAGGTACTTGAGGAAGCCTCACGGGGGAACGGCCACGTATCCTTCTCATACCCGGAGGACGCGAACCACGTACTGAAACACGAGCCAACACCACGGGAAGAGCTTACCGCAGTCACGGCGCTATCGAACTACAACGCACCTGAAGCGTGTCTGGACCCGGAAGCGCTCACCACTATTGTCGAATGGCTCCAGCGGCACTCCAACCAGGATTGAGATTCGCGGACGTGAACCCCCATCCCAGTTTAGGGGCGGGTTTGAAACCCGCCCGCCATCCGTCTGAGCATACGCTCACGGTGGTCATGATCACGATGGTGTTGCTATCGGTCTGCGGACCGCCCAAGCAGACCCCATGCGGGCCGGTGTGGGAACCGGCCCCTACACGCACCACACATTCACCCCACCACCGGGGCGGGACGCATGTATGCGTCCCCTACGCATAACCAACCAGGCGTATCCCGATACGCCCCTCGTATCCTAGCCGATATCACCCTTAGCCCAGAGGGGCCTCGCGGGTGCCAGTCACGGCAGGGGCCCCTCCACGTTCCTCGTCTACGAAGTGCACCAGAGCGATACCTTCATGCTGTTGTTGAGTTCGTTCGACTCGTTGTTGGTGTCCTCCGTATCGACATCGACCCTCACCGACCTCAACTGGGGCACGATACAGCTGAAGTGATACAGGAATTGCCTGTCCAGCGACTCGCCTGCATTGATTGCGGGAACCGCGTCGGAGGCCACAATGACCCCGTTGACAACCAGTTCCGATTTACTCGGTGCCGATGCAGCCAGTCCGATGTTCTCGATGGTGTAGTGGATCCTGTACGCGGACACCCAGACATTGGTCACGGTCAGGTCCGGCTTGAAGATGAGCGGAGGAAGCACGATTCCCGGATCCGGTATGATGATCATACAATACCAGGTGACTGAGAAGGTGTTGTTGGTCTCATTGCTCTCATCCACCATGTTGTCCTTGTCGACCTGTACCATCACCACATCAGATGTGCCGGAACACTCGTACGTGAAACTGAAGCTCTCCGTCCTGGAGGCACCGGCGGCAACGGATCCGATGCTGTGAGCAGCTTTTTCCACCCCGTCGACAAAGACGCGCGAGTTAGAAGGACCGGCGTTCGCGGTGCCCTGGTTCTTAACCGTGTAACTGATTGTCGAGCCATCACGCGTGATGGAGGTAATCACAAGGTCAGGTTTATCGACATCCGGAGAGGGCGCGGGGGTGACCAGCACCACGACGCTAACCTGGACGGTTCCGACGGCGTTGGTCGCGGTCAGTGTGTAGATGGTGGTGTCGGATGGCGAGACCTCCGTGACTCCTGCGTTGCCGACACTGCCGATACCGTGGTCTATGGTGACGCTGTCCGCTCCGTCGACGTCCCAGGCGAGTGTCGCCGTGCCTCCCGCCATAACCTCACCGGGCGCCGCAGCGAAAGCGTTCACTACCGGCGGGTCATCGGCCTCCGGCGTCGGCGTCGGGGTAGGCGTCGGCTCCGGTGCGGCGGCCGACACGGCAATAGACGTGCTGACTTCCTCCGACCAGTGGCCGTGATTGTCCTGCACCATCAGCGAGATAACGTGATTGCCGGGGCTAAGTTGCGCCTCAAACGAGGCGGTAGCGCCCAGGTCTCCATCGATACTTGATTTCCAGCGGTAGCCAACGACCGTCCCGTCCTCATCGGTGCCATGGCCCGTGAAGGTGATCATGTCGTCTTCAGTGGGGCTCGCCGGAGAGATTACATCGATGTACGCGGTTGGAGGCGACTGTTCCGGCTCCGGGGTGGACTGACACCCTGCCGGCAGCACCGCAACCACAACTGCCAGTAACGAAAGGAGAACCCGTTTCATATCGCACCTCCTCGAGCGTCAGACCTGCCTGCCATACAGGGCTCTGCCGCATCACTGTCCGTCGTCCCTATTCCGGTAATCGGCGTGTACCGAGGTCCATGATGCCCCACAGAACGACAGAATCGACCCGCCCACGGGTCGATTCGACTGCCAGGTCTCTGCGCATCCATCACCCCGGCCACCCATCATGGGTCGCGGTTGACATCCCCAAACAGAAAGTGTCCCTCGCCATCCCGTACACCAATCATGCTACTGCCGCCTCGTGATGTCAACTGCCGCCATTACGAATGTGGATGTTCTACGATTCTGTCGTTCCATAACCGTGCAGCCTGTAGGTATGGATGGGTACGGGCGACACCGGTGTCGCCCGCCGCCGTCCGAATTGCCGCGGACGCAGTTCATCATCACGGTGATGCGGGTATCGCTCTACGGACGGGACATGTCCCGTCCCTACTGGGACCACCCAACCGCCCCAAGGCGGGTCGGTGTCGGAACCGACCTCTACTCCAGACCAACTGGTGCCCCACCTATATGCAGCGGCCGGATACATCCGGCCCGCCATCGTTACGATCATTCGCCCACACCGGTGCTGTGAATTCCGCACATGAACCCCAGCCCATTGGGGCGGATTCCCACATCCGCCCGCCATCCACCCAAACACACGCCCACATTGTGTCGTGAATTCCGTATGCGAATCCCATGCCCGTGTAGGGGCCCTTCGCGGACAGCCCACCATCGGACCCGTTCACACGCTCACGCTGGTGTCGTGAACCACACACGTGCAGGCCATCCCATTGTAGGGGCTGATTTCCAGATCCGTCCGCCACCCGAGAGATTGCGCCCCACATATCTGGCATTCCCCTACTTACTACCTGTATACTGAGAGCCGTATCGGACTATAGCGTGCCACCACCCCAGGCTCAACGGGCACGGCACGCTGTAGGTCACTCAGGATCTGGAGACACGTGAGGATGTACGATCGCACGCCCTCCTTCCGCGTGCAGCCTGACTGCCGCCTCGTCCGGTGGGGCGCGGCGGTTGCCATACTGCTGGGACTGGGCATCACGGCACTGAATCTGATCCACGTGAACGCCTACATGCTGCTCCTGGGCCCGGCGCTGGTACTGGCGGGGATGCTCGCAGTCCGGCCAAGTCGGCGTGACGCGGACAGATCGGATTCGATCGACTATCCGGTGTCAAAGGCCACCTCGCTGCTGCTGCAGGCGTCGTTCTGGCTGCTAGTTTCCTGGGCCGCACTGATCGCCCACGGCGCGGCGACGGAGCGGCCACTCGAGTTCTTCATCGTCGTGGCGGTGGCGTGGGCACTGCTGGCGGTTCGAACGATGGAGAAGCCCCAACCGGCGATGATCGCCTCTATCCTGTTCGGCGCGATCCTGCTCTCGCTGGTGGTCCGTGGCAGCGTGTTCTTCCTCACGCCGGGATTCCCGGGATCAGACGCGTGGGCGCATGACCAGTTGACGCAGGCAATTCTGACAAGCGGGCACGTCCCAGCCCAGTGGGAGAGCCCGTACTACCTGCACTACCCCGCGCTGCACCTCACCGTCGCTACCACCGCGCTCCTCACCGGAACGTCCAG
>PWUO01000215.1 GCA_003562555.1 Dehalococcoidia bacterium | reverse complement strand
TCTCACAACACGTGTCAACTATTATTCGACCACTCGCCTCGAAATGTCAATAGAATCCTGAAGCAAATCTCATCGATCGGTCAGCCTACTCGGCTCTTTCGCCTCTCATCGCATTCAGGACACGGCGACGAGCCATGGTCTCGGCCGCCACCCTGGGCAAGACACTCTCGTCTCTCGCTATCTCAAGTATCTTCTGGACATTGGCGCGGATCTGGTCTCCCGCCACCTGAAAGCTCTCATCTACAGTCCCCTTGCGCAGTTCCACAGAGATGGCAATGACACCACCAGCATTGGCAATGAAGTCGGGAATGACCAGAACGCCATGATCCGCCAGCCAGCTCTCTGCCTCGATGCTGACGGGGATATTCGCAGCTTCGACAACCAGCCATGCCTTCACGTTGCCCACGTTCTCCATGGTAATGACGTCCGGCCTGGCGCCCGGAATCAACACGTCTACGTCGAGGGAAAACAGGTCGGCGCAGGAAATCCGCTTAGCCTTATCCAACCTGCGATTCCAGAGCTTGTTGGGTTTGCCGGTCACCGGGTCGCGGGTGAGCAGTGCATCGAAATCGAGACCCTCGGGGTCGAATACGCCTCCATGAACATCGGACACAGCGACAACCCGTGCCCCCTTATCCAACAGAGCACGGAAGCAGGCCTGTCCGACCGCCCCGAAACCCTCTATCGCCACGCATGCGCCCTTCAACTCCCTCCCAACGAAGCGCGCAGCAACTTCAGCCGCCTCTACTGCTCCGTACCCGGTGACTCCTATCTCGTCCAGCGGAATACCTCCCAGGTCTGCAGGCAAACCGGCAGCGCGACCGATCTCGCAGTGCATAACCGCCATGCAGTGTTCGTCGGTGCCCATGTCCGGACCGGGGATGTAATCGACCTGATCCCGCAACAATCGCGCATAGACTTTGAGCATCTCATCCCTATCGACTACGTCGGACTCCGCCAATAGTGCGGACTTCGCGCCTCCGTAGGGAATGCCCGCTGCCGCATTCTTCAGGGTCATGGCGCGCGCAAGCCGAAAGACTTCCGCTGTCGTCACGTTGAGCGCCATCCGAACGCCGCCAACGGCCGGCCCGAGAGCCGTGTTGTCCACCACAAGAATCGCCTTCAACTGCAGCCGCGGGTCGTGGAAGAAGATCACCTTCTCAGGGCCGATCTCGTCAGCGTAGCCGAATATCTCTTCTTCAGCATTCATGATTCACGCCTCCTGTCAGATTCGTAGTTACCGCCACATCGAGCAGGACGGGTCTCCATCACAGCACTTCACCCTGTCTCTCGCGGAGGAACACGAGAAGAAACGGGCTGGGGGATCCCCCAGCCCGTTGACCCGACACCGACAGAAGGCCGCGGGCGGCGGAATGCCGCCTTCCTCCAGTATTCCGGAGATGCCCGCGCTCAGCTTGTTCCTCCAGACCGACATGTTCATTCTAGAAGCGCCCGGTGCGCACGTCAACGCGATGGCTGGCAGCCGAGTCCCGGCAAGCCTGATACAGCGATGCGACATGGCTGTCTACCGCCCGACGAGTGATATACTCTGGTGGTCGTGGAGGGATGACCGAGCGGCTTAAGGTGACGGTCTTGAAAACCGTTTTCGCGCAAGCGAACGTGGGTTCGAATCCCACTCCCTCCGCCAGTGAGCATCACCATTTCCCGAGTTCACACCCTGCCACTTCCTGCGGATCACACAAATGAAGCTCCACGAGTACCAGGCCAAACAACTGCTAGCCTCCTATGGCATACCGGTTCCTGCCGGC
Source organism: Dehalococcoidia bacterium (assembly GCA_003562555.1). Classification (GTDB taxonomy): domain Bacteria; phylum Chloroflexota; class Dehalococcoidia; order GIF9; family AB-539-J10; genus SKVJ01. The sequence goes on along the minus strand of PWUO01000215.1, from coordinate 2,871 downwards.
ACGACGGCCCGCACGCCGCGTGAGGCAGCGGAGGCAGCCCGGTCGTATGGTTGCCGGGTAGTGGTGAAGGCACAGGTACACGCAGGCGGGAGGGCGAAGGCAGGGGGAGTCATTATGGCGGACACTCCCGCCGACGCCGAGAGCGCAGTGTTGCGACTGCTAGGCACCAATCTGGTCACCGCCCAGACGGGACAGAAGGGACTTCCGGTCAGTACCGTACTACTTGAGCCGGAGACCGTCCCGGCACGACAGCTCTATCTTGGCATCCTCATCGATCCTGCACGCAAACGCCCCGTGTTCATGGCGAGTGCACAAGGCGGAGTGGATATCGAGGATCTCGTGACGGCGCAACCGGTCGCTATATGCTCCGTTGCGGTGGATCCTTTGGCCGGACTCCTTCCCTATCAGGCGCGCGCGCTTGCTCGTGAACTGGATCTCACCGGATCCACAGCCGTCCAGTCGGCACAGATCATGCGTGCGATGTACAGAGTCTTCGTTGAGAAGGACTGCAGCCTCATCGAGATCAACCCGCTGGCAATGACCTGCGACGGCAATCTCCTCGCCCTCGACGCCAAGGTCGTGATCGACGACAATGCCCTGTTCCGACAGCCTGATATGGCAGCCCTTGCCGACCCATCGCAACAGGATCCACTGGAACAGCGCGCGGCACAAGCCGGATTCAGTTACGTGAAGCTGGACGGCAGCATAGGCTGCCTGGTCAATGGCGCGGGACTGGCGATGGCGACGATGGACATCGTAATGCTACTGGGAGGCCGTCCTGCGAACTTCCTCGACGTAGGCGGAGCCGCCGACGAGAGCAGGATCCGCCACGCAATAGAGTTGCTGCTTGACGACAGAGACGTCCGGGTGGCATGGATCAACATCTTCGGCGGGATTCTGCGTTGCGACATAGTCGCACGCGCACTCATGCGTGTGCTGGCGGAGCGACGCCCCTCCATCCCGTTTGTCGTACGCCTGCAGGGCACGAACGAGACGGAAGCCAGAGCCCTCCTTAACAGCGGACCCATGACGCTCATGCTGGAGCCTGACCTTGGTCGAGCAGCCCGCCTCGCGGTGGCCGCAACCGGCATGCCGTCGCAGAGGAAGGGGGCTGCTTCATGATTCTGGTAGACGAGCAGACCCGGGTTCTCGTCCAGGGAATCACGGGCAAAGAAGCCACCTTCCACACACTTCGCTGCATCGAGTACGGCACGAACGTAGTCGCCGGCGTCACCCCCGGAAAGGGAGGGACCCGGTGGGAGGACAGGGTGCCCGTCTTCGAGAGCGTCGAGCAGGCGAAGCAGGAGACAGGGGCGACAGCCAGCATCATTTTCGTGCCTGCCCAGTTCGCATCCGACGCCATCATCGAAGCGGCCGACGCAGGGATGGCGCTCGCCGTATGCATCACCGAGTTCATTCCCACACTGGACGAGGTCACGTGGAACCGGTACATCCAGGGTCTGGATGTGGTTATCGTTGGACCGAACTGCCCTGGCATCATTGCGCCGCCGGCCCGCTGCAAGCTCGGCATCATGCCGGCCTCTATCCATCTGCCCGGCAACGTCGGTGTGGTGTCGCGAAGCGGCACTTTGACGTACGAAGTGGTGGGGCAACTGACATCGCAGGGCATCGGTCAATCAACGTGCGTAGGCATAGGCGGCGACCCTCTTCCGGGAACTGATTTCGTGGGTGTACTGCGTCTCTTCGAGGCGGATGATGCCACGCATGCGGTGGTGCTGGTAGGCGAGATAGGCGGATCCATGGAGCAGGAGGCCGCAGCATACATCGGAACGATGAGTAAGCCGGTGATTGCCTTCGTTGCCGGTGCAAGTGCACCCCCCGGAAGGCGCATGGGGCACGCAGGCGCCATCATCGCTGGACAGTCAGGAACCGCGCGTGAGAAGAAATCCGCCCTTCAGTGTGCAGGAGCCATTGTCGTGGACAACCCCGCCGAGATAGGGACGACAACACGCGAGGTCCTTTCAACGCGAGGACTGATCTAGGTTCACGAACCTGCGGCAATCCTTCTATAGCGTGCGCGGCCCTCTTCGTACAGGTCGCGCCCTGTCGCATCATCGACAACTGTTACTGGCAGGTCCTTCACCTCAAGGCGCCGTAGCGCTTCCGGCCCAAGATCCTCGTACGCAATGACCTCAGCACTCACCACCGCTTTCGACAGCAAAGCTCCCGCTCCCCCTATGCCCCCGAGGAATACTGCGTTGTGTTCACGCAGTGCGTTCCTCACTGCAGCCGATCGGGTACCCTTCCCAATCATGGCTTTGAGTCCAAGAGCAACAAGCCGGGGGGAGTATGGATCCATTCGGCTCGCCGTGGTCGGGCCTCCAGCTCCCATCACCCGTCCAGGACGGGCGGGACTTGGACCCATGAAGTAGATCGTTGCGCCCCTGATGTCGATGGGCAGGGGGTCACCCCGGTCAAGTGCCTCGAACATCCTCTTGTGCGCTGCGTCGCGTGCAACGTAGAGCGTGCCCGACAGCAACAGACGATCCCCCACACGAAGATCACGGATTATCTCGTCGGTAAACGGCAACGTGATGCGTCTCGCTTCTCCCATGTGTCCTGCCTTTGTCAGATAACTGCGACGCCCCGGCGCGCGCTGTGACACTGCAGATTGACGGCCACCGGCATGCTGGCGATATGGCAGGGAAACGACTCAACGTGCACCGCCAACGCGGTAACCGTTCCGCCGTAGCCCAGCGTTCCCACCCCCAGGCTGTTGATGCGTTCGAGGATATCCCGCTCAAGCGCGGCGTTCTCCTCATCTGCGCTGGGTTGTCCCACCGGGCGCAGCAATGACTTCTTGGCCATCATCATCGTCTTCTCGGTAGTCCCGCCGATGCCTACTCCAAC
>PWUO01000225.1 GCA_003562555.1 Dehalococcoidia bacterium | reverse complement strand
GCGATTCAGCCATGGTTTGATGCCTCCCGTTGGTCATTGTCCGAGATTCTGCCACTGTTTGAGGCCTCCCTTTGTTCGTTGTGCATCTGAATGTAACCGATGAGTCTGTAGATGAGTTTGGCCAGGGTGTAGGCACACACATCGCCGAGGCGGCCCTCCGGGGCCAGTTCAACCACGTCGAATCCGGCGATGTGCCGGCTGCCGGCTACCGCGCGGAGCAATGACCACACATCCTGCCATCCCGGTCCGTCGGGCTCAGGTGTCCCAACGCTTGGGAGGATCGCGCTGTCGAACACATCCGCATCTATGGTGACGTAGACGGTGTTGCTGAGTGCTTCCAGCACATCTTCAATCCAGCAATCGCTTGTCGGCGGCCAGAAGACGACCGGCAAGCGGTTCTCGTCGACATAGGTGCGCTCCGCCTCGGAAATTGCTCGTACACCCATCTGGGCGGCAGGGCACAGCTCGCGCACCCTGCGCATGACCGTGGCCTGACTGCAGCGGGCCCCGAAGTACTCATCACGAAGGTCGGCATGCGCGTCCAGGTGCAGCACCGACAGGTCGGCGTACGTCGCGCGCATCGCCTGAACTGCACCCAGGGTTATGGTGTGCTCGCCGCCAAGGAGCACGGGGATCTTGCCACGTGAGAGCCAGTGCGACACCTCATCCTTCACGCGTGCCACCATCGATTCAGGACCGGACAGGACCGGCTGAATGGCGGGGGCGGTCGCGATGCCTGCCCTGGAGATATCACGGTTGAGTTCGTGATCGTACAGCTCCAGCAGCCTGGAACTCTCGATGATGCGGTCCGGGGCATGTCGAGTACCGCTGAGCCACTCCGTGGTCGCCTCGTAGGGCACAGGAAGTATGACGAACCGCGCAGCATCGATGCTGGTATGTGACGAATCAAGCCCGGCGTATGCCTGGGCGACCTGCATTGACGCTTCCTCAGAGCCCATGATACCTATAGCGCGTGGGATTCTCCGTCCCGGGTTGAGAGCGCGTCCATTCACGTTCAGCGAGTGCCACACGTGACTGCGTGAATTGGAACCGCTCACGCAGGTCCTTGGCGGCCAGGTCCGTATCGAAGTCCTTGCATGAGAAGACGTCAATGTTCACGAAGTTGCGTTCGACGAACGTGTGAATGGCGATGTGGCTCTCGGCCAGGAAGACGAACCCGGAGATGCCCCATTCCTCGGGGACACAGTCCTCGTAGCGAATGATGTAGGGGTCCGAGATCCGTGTCATACCGATTCGGCCGGGGTACTCGAGAAGCAGGTTCTTGAGGAACTCCTCATCCTGCAGCAACTCCTTGTTGTCGCAGTAACCATCCATCAACAGGTGCATGCTCAATCCTTGTACGCTGCGGCAGCCGCACCCGGCCGGATGTACCGGATGGAGTTACTCGCAGCGAGTTGTAGTCTTAGCGCCGAGATACTGCTCGACGACAGCCATTGCACAGTACTTGCCGCACATGCTGCAGGCATGTTCCTGTGTTGGTGTCTTCTGGTGTCCTTTACGGGCAAGCTCGGGAACGAGCGAAAGCTCCGCCTGTCCGGCCCAGTCAAGGGCCTTGCGGGCTGCGGACATCTTGCGGTCCCACTCAATCGCCCCGGGCACTCCCTTCACGATATCGGCGGCGTGGGCGGCGATGCGGGAGGCCACGACGCCTTCACGGACGTCGTGCTCGTCAGGTAACGACAGGTGCTCCGACGGCGTGACGTAGCACAGGAAGTCGGCTCCGGCTGCGGCTGCCATGGCGCCGCCGATGGCGCCGGTGATGTGGTCCCACCCTGCGCCGATGTCGGTGACGAGTGGACCAAGGACGTAGAATGGCGCGCCCTGACACAGCGTTTTCTCCAGTTGGACGTTCGCCACAATCTGGTCCATGGGCACGTGGCCCGGACCCTCGATAAATACCTGCACACCGGCCTCACGTGCGCGCTGTACGAGCTCACCAAGTATGATGAGCTCCTGGAATTGTGCACGGTCGCTGGCGTCGACGATGCTCCCCGGCCTCAGGCCGTCGCCGAGGCTGAGCGCGAAGTCGTACTGTCGCGCAAGCTCAAGCAAACGGTCGTATTGCTCGTAGAACGGGTTCTCGCGATCATTGTGCAGCATCCACCCGGTGAGGAAGGCGCCGCCGCGCGAGACGATGTTAGTCAGTCGGCCCTGCCGGCGCAGTCGTTCGATGGTGGCCTGCGTGACGCCGCAGTGAATCGTCATGAAGTCGACGCCATCCTGTGCGTGCGATTCAACCGATGCGAACATATCATCGGCTGTCATGTCGACTATTGTGCCGCGCTGATCGATAGCGAGGATACCGGCCTGGTAGATGGGCACGGTGCCGAACATGACAGGGCACTCACGTATGAGGCGACGTCGTATCGCGGAGATATCGCCGCCGGTGCTGAGGTCCATTACCGCATCCGCGCCGCAATCGACGGCGGTACGCAACTTGCGCAACTCGAGATCGACGTCGCACGAATCCGAAGACGTGCCCAGATTGGCGTTGACTTTGGTGCGCAGGCCCTTGCCCACGCCGCCCGGTTTCAGGCTTGTGTGCAGGGGGTTTGCAGGTATGACGATGGTCCCGTCGAGCAGACCATGAACCACCATGTCGAGGCTGACGCCTTCGGATTTGGCGACGAGTTCAACCTCGGGGATGCTGGAGCCGTTCTTGACACGATCGATCAGATTCATTGTGCTGGATTAGTTCCGCTCTGCCCATCCGCACCCGCCACAGCATGAAAATCTATCACAGCGCCACTACGAATGCAAACAGTCACGTACCGAACCCATCGATGCTGGTGCGCGCGGTGTGTTGGGCTGGACCGAGCCATCGTCCGCCGCATTCCTCCTAATCCACCGCGACCCACAGGTGCAGGGAAAGCATCGCGCCGGTGTCGTCAAGGACATTCGTCCCGTTGTCATACAGGCGGAAGGATGTCTGGCCCGGCGGGTAGCGGAAGGTCGAGGCATACCTGCCGTTGGGTCGAAGGTGGAAATCGCCTGCTGCGACCAGGATATGATCCTGCCAGGCTTCGATGTGACAATGGTGCGTCGTGTCTTCACCCGCGTGTGCGGTAATCCTGACCCGCCCGTCTGATTCGCTCAGGTGCAGAACGACATCGCCGCCTCCAGACATCGCCGCGTACAGTGAATAGTCGTCCCGCGGCCGCTGGCTGAAAAGCAGCAGCTCAAGCTTCATTCGCCCACCTGATGTGTGCGCAGTGACATCTACTTGATGCTCCCACCTGTCGCCTGATGCTATCGGATCCGTGACGAACGCGTGTGGGTTTGGCTGGAGTGCCGTGCCGCCATCAGGCTCAAGTGTTACTGCGGACGGATCACCGTCGAGGTGCGCGCTGACGGTATAGGTTGTGGGCTGTCCTTCGTGGTTGACGATTCCAAGAATGATCGTCGCCGTTTCATCCTGCTGCAGCATGACAGGATAGTCGCTCGCCCCGCCATCGGCCGCCAGGATGTAGAACTCGGTGAACGCCTCCGCCTGCTTCGGGGTAGTGGTTACGTAGCCGAGGACGCCCAGCGCTAGTACGACGCAGGCAAGGCGTAGTACGGACAGCGCGTGCAGTGAGAGCGGCGTTCCGCGACAGGACGGCCGGGGTGGCCTGAGACCGATGTCGAAGCGCGCTGGAGGATACAGGCGGGAGCGACGCATGGCTGCGATGAGGCACATGGCAAGCGTGAAACCGCCGAGAGTGGCCAGCACCGGTACGAGCCTGACGCCCCACGGGGTGTGATTGAGCGCCAGCAGGAGCAACGGCGCAAGGACGATGCTCGTACCCAGGCTGAGGGCGAGACGCTCGGAAGCGCCAAGACTGTCCCGCGTAGGGTACAGTGCCGCGGTCAGGCTGTACCCGGGCAGAAAGATGACCAGGGCGATGCCGAGGATCACCCTCGGTGGTCCCTCGGCGGCCAGGGCAACAGCGGTGGACGCAACCGTCGCCGCCACTACCATAAGGAGGTCCATACGACGCCACTCGAATCTGCAGACAGCAATCTGCGAGGGGTTGCTACATCAGTGCATACGGTGCATACTGTGTATAACAAAGCGAGTGCTATACTGTAGAGTATGCTATCAGGGGATTGTCGCACGGTACAAGGCTTGGGGAGTGTCCGCCTCGAGGTTTCCAGGGGTGGCGCTAGAGACGATGAGCCCGACGACGTCGAGATAGACACGTTACTTAAGGACTGCAGGACCAACGGATGCTCATCGTTTTGTTCGTGTCAGTGTGCGTAGTGCGCAGTCGCCGTTTCGCGGTGGCGGTGGTTGCGGTACACTTGCGACAGGTGTATGGGCGAGTGTGCAGTTGTGTAGGGCTGCCTGAAGGTGAACGGCACCGGACTCTGACGTGGCTCAGGGAGCAGAATCCCGTGTGCTGATGTGATGAACATAATGGTGTACGGAGACCGCATATCCGCTGATGGAGGCGCAGTTTGAAGGCGCTGCTGCTCTGTGGCGGTGTCAGCCGCAGGATGGCGCCACTGCGTGAGGACAAGTTCCTGCTGGACCTTCTGGGCCGACCCCTGTTGCTGCACGTGGTGGACATGCTGCGGGACGCAGGAGTGGATGAATTCCTGCTGGTCGGTAACGATGGTAATGTGGAGGAGTTGCGACGGC